>JAVWEG010000019.1:0-31754 GCA_036641735.1 Oscillospiraceae bacterium | reverse complement strand
TAATGCAGGACAGGTGCGTGGCCCCGTACAGCTATCCTTTGCCAGATCGCTGGATCCCATTCAGCCTTTAGATATTTCTATCACTCGTATGGCAAGTGCCGTGGATGTTAAAGATGCAAAATCTCTTGCCGATTACGAAAAGATGGAGGAAGAAACCGCAGAGAACAATTTGCGTACTATGGGCCGCAAGCAATTAATTTCTTACGGAATTTATGAGGCACGAGGCTTTGTTAGCGCTAATCTTGCCCAAGAAACCGGCTTTGATGAAAAAGATTTAAAAATTCTCTTTGAGGCGATTTTAAATATGTATGAGCATGACCGCTCTGCCAGCAAGGGGCAAATGTCAGTGATGATACGTCAACAGATATCTGTACAAATTAATGTCGAACAGCAAATAAAAGAAAATTATTTAAGTTTCTTGCACAAATCCGCTCTATAATACTCATTAGGTGTCAAATAATGATAAGGCTATACTAAATTGAACAACATTTTATAAAACGCGATATTATATAATAAACAACCAAGATAAAAAGTTACGGTAAATCCGGAGGTTCGCTATAAAGTATAGCTAAAGCAATCGAGACAAAACATACTGTTTATACTTTACTGTTTTCGGAAGCATATTTTCTTTTTCTAGCCGAGATATTTCTATCGGAGATATTTATCGTGTATTCTTCAATTTTTCTATCCACTACCGTGCCGGCACCGATTACCGCACCATCGCCTATTTGTGCGCCTGCAATTATCATACACCCTGCTGCTATCCACACATCTCTGCCAATGGTAACCGGCTTAATATTTAAGGCTTGCGTACGCATAATTTCATTGCGAAGCATACCGTGATTACAATCTATTATATAGCTATGAGCTGCTACTGATGTATCTGCCTTAATTTCTATTTTTTCAGCAGAGCATATTACCACTCCATCGCCCAATGCCACATTATCTCCTAAAATGACTTTGCCTCCACCAAAAATATGAACATTTGCATCTAAATATACATTTTTACCAAAAGTTATATTTTGCGCATCAAGATAAACTCTACCTGCCACGCTAATGTTGTTTTTAGTGTTATATCGTAATTTTATATATTGAGCATATACAAATGAATATATCATTTTTTTTGCCCTGTGCAATAGATAAAAACAGTTACGCATCTTCCTCTACTCCATTCATAATATCCTTAGGTGTGAAAATTGCGCAAGGTATAATTGCTATAGCAGATGCAATAATTACCGACACCCAGCTTTTATAAAAGCTGCAAATTATTGCAGATAGCACCACAGTCATTATCGCAGCTACGCTCAAGTAAAAAGAAATTTTCTTTAATTTACCAAGCCCACAAGCAAAATTATACTGTATAAACACCCACATATATATTACATTATAAATGCAATATATAAGCCCTGCTCCAAAAGACACTTTAATTGCGTTTGCCCCCAGCCATATTTTCACCGCAAATGGCATTATTACTATCAATATTAGCTGCCCTGCTGAAAACAGCAGCAATAGTAATATCATTTTTTTATACAGAGAAATAATCCACTTTTTATCTTTAGTCACCTTTGCCTGTGTTACTGCGGACCACACCGGCGTCAAGCTGAGCGTGAACAAGCTTGTCAACGCACCGATAAGCTTATAATATATTTGGTATTCCACCACCGCTTTGGGGCCTACAAATGACGATATATATATATCCGTCATACCTAAAGCCAATGACATTATCACCTGTATGTAAAGCAGCTTTCCGCCTAATGATACTACATTTTTTACGCATAAGCTTGTTACGTTTTTAATAGACGGGACAGCATATCTTAGCTTACCGCAAAATAAAAATATCGTCGCTACAATTCCCGGAATATTAATAGCAATAGCATATGCCACTGCCAGTAATATCACATTATCAAATTTGCCTGAAAATATAGATATGCGCATCCATATTAATGTAAGTAAATTAGATGACACCATTATCAAATTAGGAATTGCAGCTTTTTGCATAGCATAATATATCTGCGCTACCAATGCGGAGAAAAATCTTGCTAACGCTCCAATAATCAAAATGCTAACCATACGGCTTAACAGCTCTTGTGGCAATACATCCCTCGATATATTTAGCACCACATTCCAATTAATATAAGGCACAATAACAAACTGTACTATAATAAGCGCTGCTACTATGCCCCCAACCGAAAAATATGCTGACGAAATTACGTTTTTTACTTCGTTTTTTTGATTTTTTTCTAAAAACTTCACTAGCTGGTTTCTCATACCATTGCCAATTCCTAAATCAAAATAAACCATCCAGTTAAGCAATGAAACTGCCGTCATCCATACACCCAATACCTCGGATGATGTAAAATAAGAAAGATATGCCGGCATTGTAAATAGAGATATTACCATTGCAAAGCCTTTTAGCAGGTAATTTAACACCGTATTAACAAAGAATGTTTTACTTTTTGGGTTAGCTAATTTTCCGCTAATTAGTTTTAAATTTTTTGCTGAATTCATATATTTTCCTATTATTTTAATAAATGTGTAATGTAAAATATTTTTATTTTACATTTAAGCATTATCTCAATATTTCCCTTTACATAATCGGTGCCTTGTCCGTCATTGCCACTACAAGCTTTGCCGGATTGCCTGCATATATGCTATTAGGTTTACAATTTTTCTTTACCACCGAGCCTGCCGAAATTATAGTCCCGTGCCCAATGGTAACTCCCGGCAATATGGTAACATTAATTCCTATCCAGCACCCATCTTCAATAATAATAGGCGCTGTTTTATCTGTCCCACAACGACAATCGGCATCCCCTATATTATGCGTTGCGGTCGTCAAAATACAGTTTGGTGCCATATGCACATTTTCCCCTATAACAATATCATTATACAATTCAATGTGTGAACCCCCGCCAATATTACTTCCTTTTCCCAGTTTTAAATGACTCTGTCCTATAAACCAGCACCGCGCACCAATTGCTCGTTTTGATATATCATAGCGCGCTATATTTTTCAGCAGAATATAACGTAATCCGGCAGGGCAATATAAGCTTGCTGCAATTGTGTTTACTACAAACTGCCAGCCATAAATAGCTAGTTTTTCTAACATTTTGATAATTTTATTTCTCCTTTAATATGTGATTTTTCTCTTTTTTTGCATGACATAGCATATAGCATTAAAATAACCGCAAATATTTTATTTCTATGTCGTATTGCCGTTCCTGCCGTCCAAGTTCCTATGCCAAACACAAAGATAACTAATAAAACGCCTATAAGCATTGCTGTGATAAAAGATGTGTAATCCGATTTTTTTCTGATTTTAATAATGTTAAATAATAAATATGCATATGCTAAACTATCAGCGCAAAACGACACTATATCCTTTAACCCGCGCCATCCACTGGGAAGCGGCGACAGCATTAAGTAAAACATTTTTATAGGTGAGAATAAAATCGCTTGTAAAGGGGTTTGTGCCCGTAACCACTTTAAATATACAGAACCACCATATGATATGTTGAACTGATTCATAATAACTTCTTTATCTTCAATGGCACCTAAAAACTTTCCCAAAAAAAGCTCTGGGAAAGCAACCGCTAGACCAACTAAACAAGTACACGCTACAAAAAGAATTATCAAAGTGTTTTTTCTAAAAACGAACTTCTTACGCACAGGCGAGTAAAAGGAAAACAAGATAACATAACTTATACCTAACACTATAACCCCTGCGTGAAACATACTTGCAAGTAAAATGCAGCTAATACATAAAAACATATAACGCATTTTAATTTTCAAATACCATAAAAGTGCAAAAAAACAAGAAGCAGTACATAATGTGGCTATAAACGTTTCTCTATATGTAACACAAGAGTTGTAAATTGAATATGGGAAAACTGCAAAAAGCAATACAATCCTACTTTGCAGTTTGCTTTGTAATTCTATTTTTTCGGTACAAAGATAAACTATGTATACTGCCATTATTCCAAGCAGTACATTTAAATATTGTGCCATTAACTGTGAATACCCTGTAAATCTGAAAAGTACACCCAATATATCTGAATATACACCCCCATAAGTATTTGCACTAAAACTAAATTCTGCAAATTTTCCGTGCAATAAATATCCTGATATATCGCTATTCATATCGGTTAATGTTTGTGTATACAAATCAAAAAACATCGCACAAATCCTAGCTATAAATGCCAAAATTAAAATCAATCGTATGTTTTTTTTCTGTTGTGCTAACCAAATCATCACAAAAAATATATTTATTGCAACCACTACAATCTGAACTGTTTCAATGTCTGAAACAAACGGTCTTAAAATATAATTTATGCTAATTTCCAATAAAAAAATAACCCAAATTTTTAACATTTTATATTCCTTCAAATATTTTTTATATGTTGACTCACAAACGTCTTTAGAAAAACTTAACGTCATCTACGTCATCTATTTTTTCACGCATCCAATACACTATTTTAAATTAATTTGTATCGCACTCTTAAGCATTACCATTTTCCGGTAGCCAGCCTTTTGATGATACTTTCCATAACTGTCTGATTCCTTTTTCAATGACAGCTCCGTACCACAATCTTCAAAAGCGCATATGTGTGTTTCTATACTCTCATCAACCATTTCCCTCGTAATATTTTTGCACACAAATTGCACGCCATATGACGTATTTGCCTGTAACTCTAAATCAATTCTCATATTTACTATTGGCATCAATGGAATATAATAATTAATAATGTATATACACTTTTTAGATTGATTTTAATTTTTTTACTTTCCATCTAAAATCACACCTTTTATAATATTAGCTGTATATTCCGGAGTGTTAAGCTTGTATATACTTTTTAACGCCTCTTGTGAAACGCTGTTGTTTTTTTTATTTTCGATGAATATTTTAACTTTATTCGCTGCGGACTCCACACTTTCCTCATAATCGCGGATAACCAACCCCAACGGATATTTTTCTACTGTAGTAATATTGGGGTCCGTTGATGAGCCTGAAAAATGAATTAAAGGTTTACCATAAGATATATATTCAAAAACTTTTGCCGAAACTTGATTTCCGTTTTTTATTCCCACACTAACGTTTACAGTTGAACATTCTAAAACGCTCATTAGTTTCTCATGTTCAATGTAACCTTTACGCATTATTTTCCCATTGCTTTCTTTTTGCAATTTATCTAATTCTTTCTCATATTCACCTCTACTGAAAAAATTCAGTACTCTAATATTTTTATCGTCTGGTAATGCGAAAAAAACTTTTATCAGCATTTCCGGGCTATATATGTGTTTTTTCAATACACCTGCATAAACCCAGTTTTCAGCCTTATCATCTAAATACTCTGACTTTTCAAATTTGTTGTCGCTTTTTGGAAATTGCATAAACGGGATATCCGCCGTTACCATTTTATACTGCCATTTTTGGTACTTTTCCGCCTTATAATACTCCTCATGGCAAACCATATTTATTATTTTATCTGCCATATTGTAAAATTTAGTCTCCCAAAAATATGCAGCTTTTTGTCTTACTTCTTCATTTACTAACTTATTAGCTCCACCATCGCTAAATCCGTCTATATTATATATAATCCATTTGGTTTGTTGGTGCTTTTTTTTAAACCAATACCCGGCTAATTCCCCTTCAAATGGGCCAAATGCGCTGACTACAACATCAAAATTCAATTCTTTGTTTAGTCTCTTGATTTTTTTATAAATTCTCATTGGGAACGTCACTGAGCCTAATGGATACTTATTATAAAACACTGCTTTTTTAGCTTTTGAAATAAAGTGTCCTAGCAATGCAAGAGGTTTGTTCCATATTGAATTGGGAAAGTTGTTGGCAAAGTATAACAGTTTAAGCCCTAAATCCATTTTTACCTTGTGTACAATGGCACCATCCTTTTCCAATGGCATTTCCATACCGCAATCTTCAAAAGCGAGTATATGTGTTTCTATACCCTCATCAACCATTTCCCTCGCAACATTTTGTACACAAATTGCATTTGCATATGGAAATGGATAGTATTTATCTGTAACAAAAAGCACTTTCACTTGCAAATCCTCTTAATAAATTCTTTTAAATCCACAACTTTACAATAGATGCCAAATGGCAGTATTTTGTATAATTTCCGCATTAATACAACATTTCGATTTTCTTTTTCATCCACCAACTGTCCATTATAAATCGTTTTATTCATATATTTTATAAAAGCTTCTTTTAATGGGTGAGTGCATTTAACATCCCACGGACGACCATAATACCCTGCCGTATAGTGTATTATCACCGGCTGCTGTACAGCCTCATCACATTCTACTTGAGTATAAAATTTGGTAGTATGTGTTATTTTCATTGCTTGTTCTGAAGAATACCAAAAAAACAAATCCATAGAATTATACTTTGGTGAAAGAATTTTTATTTTTCCTTTTCCCAAAGCATTCACCACGCCTTGATCATGGTGTGGCACTTTACCATTGAACTCATTAACGAAAGCTATAACTTTACCTTGCCAATCAATTTTGCGTAATTCCGATAGATTCATTAATAACATTCCGGCATTTATATATTCGTCATTACCAGAAAGGCCAATTTCTTTGCGGTAATGCCGTTCCACCGAATCCATTACTCCGGCAAAATAATTGCCATCCATTGAAATATTCCATAATTCATCAAGGCTCGTTAATACTATCATATCGCAATCTAAATATAGTATCTTATCAATATTTAAAATTTTGCATAAAAAAAGGCGAGCAAAGGATGCCAATGAAAATGTACCGTCTGTAACCAGCCCATTTATTAAATCTTTTAATGGTAAAAATATCATCTTTCTGTTGTACTTATTTGCTAATTCCAATAATATTTTTTTGCTTTCATTCGATATGTTGTTTTCTATAATATACACCGTTATATCTGATACTTCTTTGTTATTTTCAAACAGTGACACCATAGAAATTGCGGCATACCGTGCATACTTTTCATCGGCTGCATATGCTATATTCATTATTTTGCTCCCTTATTTTTTGATACCTTGTAATATTTTTAAAATCTTTATTGGCATATTGAAATCTGAATGGATAAAAACATCCGTAAAGCCATGTCATATTAAAATAGCTTTTTGCGAAACGGATAATTTGAGTGTTGTTGGTTGCTATATCACACTCTGCTAGTGTATAATAGTTTTTTCAACAAGAACAATATAGTATGGATAGGTTGCTTTAAACATTATTGTAAATATTTAAAAGCTTTTCGATATAACCATCCCAATCGCAAAATTCTTTGGCTTTTACTATGGCTGCATCGCTCGCTCTTTTATATGCGCTAGATTGGTATATCATTTGTAACACCATTTCCACATACTCATTGGTGCTTTTGCACACCGCTCCACAAGTGCTGTCAATAATATTGATTAGACCACCGGCACCACTGCATATCACCGGCTTTCCAAGACAAAGTGCTTCAATTGCAACCAGTCCAAACCCTTCCCACGCCGAAGGCATTATTAAAAATTTACTATTTTTTAGATAAACATATGGGTTTTCTTTAAACCCGAGCAGCTTAATGTTTTCACTTAAATTGTTTTCTAAAACATATTTTTCTGTTTCGGTTTTTAAATCACCCTCTCCAATCATTATTGCTTTTATCTTTGGTATTTTCTTTTGTATTTCTTTAATAATTTGACAAAATAAAAGCGGTTGTTTTTGCTGCGTTAATCGCCCAATAAAAATAATATCCGATTGCTCTGTTTCGCACTCTTCTTCCGCTTTTTTCCTAACTTTATCAGTATCCACAACATTGCCCAGCACTATAATTTTAGAAGCAAAGATTTGCGAAAAAATAAAATCTTCTTCAACAGCCGGTGATACTGTTATAATTTTTGCTATTCTATGAACACTCATCAAGAACAACATTGTTTTGCAGCAGATTTTTTTCGACCATAATGGATTGTTGTGCAAGTGAGCAATTATCGGTATTTTATGTGTGGAAAACGCAGCTAATGTACTCATACTAAAATCGTGAGCGTGGATAATGTCAGGCTTTATTTCTTTTATGGCTTGTCTGATACTTCTGATGTTCACTGCCTTTAGCGTGTAAAATGTTAAGTTGTTCTCCTGTACAATTTTCTTTATTGATCCATTTGGAGAGGCGTACACCATATTATTTTCTGTACAGTGCTGCATAATTGAGATAACAACATTTTCAGCCCCTGAATAGTCCGTGCTTTTTAATAAATGTAATATTTTCACCTGTTCACCTGCTCACTATAGATTTTCTCCATAAGTGCAGTTACTTTGCTAACGTCAAAAAGCTTTATTTTCTCCATATTATACTGCCCCATTTTTATGCCACTTTGCCTATTGCTTTCTAGTTTTTTTATCACATTTGCAAAATCGTCACTGCTTTGTGGATCGCACAAATACCCACCTTTTCCTTCATCAATTAAATCTACATTGCCACGAATATTGGACACAATGCATGGTAACCCTGCTGCCATTGCTTCCATTATTGCGACTGAAAGTCCCTCTCTAAATGACGGGAAAACAAATGCATCGGATATTTTCAGTAATTCTTTTGCATCCTCCCTGAACCCAACAAAGTGAACCTTTGATTCCAGATGTAATGCCGTAACTTGCTCTTTTAATTTGCTTTCATACGAACCTTTTCCACATATAATATAGTGAATTGTTTCTAAGTCTATATTTGCAAGCGCTTGTACTATTATTTTTTGGTTTTTATTTGAATTAAGCTCGCCTACTGAAATAACCACAAAATCTTCCGTGGCAATCCCCAGCTCTTGCCTTTTAGATGTCCTGTCTACTTGCAAATTTGAAATTGCATTAACATCCACCCCAACCCCCGGTATGTAATACGCTTTACCCCGCAGCTTAAAGTTTTGCGCTGCCTCAAAATCCTCTTTGTTAATCGTAATAAGCGCATCAGTATATTTCGCCATATATCGTTCAGCCGTTTCGTAAATCAGCTTGTTTTTCAATGGGCACCCTTTATAAAAATGAAAACCGTGCGCTGTATAAATTACAGGCTTAGTATTAGTAGCCTTTGCTGCCATTCGTGCAAGTAGCCCTGCCATCGGTGTATGACAATGCACACCGTCAAAATGCTGTCGTGTCATTAAAGCTTTAAGCTGATTGTATGCCTTTGTGTTATCGATAAGCTTGTATGGCGAACGCACAAAATCAATTTGATGTAAAACGATGTTGTTATCTTCTAATATTTGCCGTGCCAAGCTATACATATCCTCTTGCTCGTAATTACAAGCATAATGTACTTCATAGCCCATATTTTGCAATATGTGTGCATTATTTAATTCAAATTGAACTACAAAACGGCTATAGCAAGCCACTATCAAGATTTTTTTCATATGTATGGATTTTTCCTCTCGTTTTTTCGCCATCTTTCGCTTATCTTGCATTTGTTTCGTGCTTTTTGAAATAAACAAAGCGTTTATTGTCATTAATATCATTCACTGGGTTTTTATGCAGACTATGTTTATTTGTAGCTTGCTATGCGGATATAACAAAACATCTGTCGTCGAGCCTTCTCATTTTTCTGCACCGCAGCTCTTTTTCATTAATACTAAATAAAAAAAAGTAAAATCTCCTAAATAGTATAGCATTTGCGCGCTATAAAAGCAAGAAATTAGCGTTTTAATGTGGGAACAACGTTTTTTCTCGGTTTTTCACAAGAAAAAGCGTTTAAAATCATTCTTTTTGACAAAAGCATTAAAAAAATAGTTTAATAATAGACAATTTGACGAGCCGAAAAATTATATATTGTTGCAACAATAAATAATATGATAAAAACCTAGCTGTTTAAGTGCTGTGGAATACTGGCTAAAATGCCAAGCGGTATAAAAAATAGCGCAGCAGCCAATCTGCTACACTATCCGAGCCTAACTTTTGGGAATGGGGACAAAAGTAAGATTGGCTATGCACTTTATTTTAATATTAAAATATGATATGCTAATGCAATAATTATTAGCTGTGAAGGGATAAAAATGAACGAACCAGATAAAAATAAAGCCGATTTGGCTGCTGCTCACGCTGAGCTTGCCGACGGCATTAACCCGCCTATTGCCAAGATACCCGGTATCGGTATGCGCAATGTGAAAACTGCCGTTTCGGCAACCTTATGTGCGATTATTTATATGTTTTTTGACCGCAACCCTACATTTGCCTGCATAGGCGCTGTGTTCGGTATGGATAATTCTGTGCCGTCGTCGATAAAAACAGGCGGAAATCGGCTTATAGGCACTGTTATCGGTGGGCTTACCGGAATGTTGTTTTTCAGTATCAGCTTGATAATGCCATACCGAAAGCTTATGCATTTAGTGCTTCTTTTTGTGGGCATAATGGTTTTAATTTATTTAAGCCATATTTTAAAATGCTCAGGCGCTATTGGTGCCGGAGCTGTGGTGTTTTTTATTGTAATGCTGAATACACCTGAAAATCAATATGTATCTTATGCGCTTAATAGAATGTTTGATACAGGCTTTGGTGTAATTATGTCTATATTAATAAACTGGATACATATAAAGCTGCCGCGCCACACAGGCGAAATTACTTTTAAAAAATAAATCTCTTAAATAACATCAAATATCATTTGCTTTGCTTTCGCAAGCATAAGGCGATCGGTTTCAAACGTGAGACGCTCTAAAGCCGCATCGTAGCTAAGCATTGCCACCTCGCTCACTTCTTCAGGCTGAGGCAAAAGCCGTCCGCCTATTATTTGTGCTACAAATATTATTACATCCTTTATCGCACCTTTAGACGGTGAATAAGTGTTGATTTCACGATATCCGTCCAAAATTTTTATTTTCGCGCCCGATTCCTCACGCACCTCGCGCATAGCCGTAGTTTCTTCGTCCTCGCCTTTTTCTACGTGGCCTTTAGGGAATGACCAATGTCCGCCATAACGATGCTTTATCAGCAATATTTCTATTTTATCATCGGATTTTTGATAGCATATAGCACCGCAGGACTTTTCTTTTTTCATTGTTTTATGCTCACTTTCGCTTTTTTGTGTTTTGTTCAAAATAAATTTACTTTTATTTTCTCTACTTTAATTGAGTTTAGCACTTTTCTTTGCTATAATACAAGAGAAGTAGATTTGGGAGGCAATTGTATTGAACTGGATATTTGTATTGGTTACTGTGACAGTGGTCGCAATAGTTTTTGGTGTAGTATACTTGATATACACACTATATAAGCGCGCAAAGGCATCTACGCAAGACCTAAAAAACAAGGCATCTGCTCCGCTTGCAATAGCTACACGCTTTGCAAAGCTGAGACAGTTTACAGTAATTTCTCCTGCAATGCTGGCAAAAGACGGCAAGTTTGCAGATATTGATTTTATTGTTGTAGGCTATTTTGGTGTGCTTGGCGTAAAGTGCATAGGACTTGGCGGAGAAATATATGGCAGTGCCGGTGATGCAATGTGGCTGCAAGTGGCAAAAGACAAGCGCATTTCATTTGATAATCCTCTGCTTGTAGCACAAACCGATGCAAGGCTGATACGCGACACTTTATTTGTAGCAGGGCTGAAAAGTGTGCCTGTAGAGGTGATTTGTGTGTGTTCAAACAAAAAAGCAACGCTTGCTTTACCGCGCACCACAGGACATTTCACTTTGAAAGATTTTAAAGCTTATCTGCAAAAGGATAAATTTGAGCAAGATAAAGGCATTGATATCGCCAATGTGAAATCCTCTATAGAAAAATGGATAATTGCATCTAATTAATAAGATTATACCTATTTGTTTATTATAACAAGTCTCATCGCAAAACAAAAGCTTTATTTAAAATTAAACGGTGTTCTTATTGCTCTTTATTTTAGAGCAATAAGAACACCGTCTTTTATTTTACTAAATATCCGCCGTCTACGGGAATAATAGCGCCCGAAAGGTAATTGGAAGCTTCGCTTGCCAAGAAAATCGTAATTCCCTTCATATCATCGCTCGTACCCCATCTGTGCATAGGTATTCGCGCGGAAATTTCTGCATTTCTTCCTTTATCCTCTATAAGCTTTGTATTCATTTCTGTGTCCATATAGCCAGGAGCAATCGCGTTTATATTAATGCCTTTACCTGCCCATTCGTTAGTAAGAGCTTTCGTAAGCTGCGCTACACCGCCCTTACTTGCCGCGTATGCCGCCACGGTAAATCCGCCAAAAAAGCTTAGCATTGATGCCACATTTATTATTTTGCCTTTACCTTGCTTTAGCATTATGCGCCCTGCAAGCTGGCACATCTGAAACACACTGGAAAGATTAACCTGTAGCACTGTATCCCAATCTTCAAAAGTGAAATCTTCAACGGGATTGCGCCGCTGTGTACCTGCGTTATTCACCAAAATATCAAGCCTGCCGCCCAAAGCTTCCAATGCCGAGGCAAACACCTTTTCCACCTCTGCACGGTTTGACAAATCCACTTTCATTCCGCTTGCTTTATATCCTTCTTCCTGTAGCGCTTTTGCTGCATCAAATACGCTGTCGCTCGATGCAAATATTACTATTTCGGCGCCCGCTTCACACAATGCGTGTGCCATTCCATTGCCAAGCCCTCTGTTTCCGCCTGTAACAATGGCTGTTTTTCCCTCTAAGCTAAACATATCAAGCATTATTTTTCTCCTTAATTTAATTAAAATTCAAACATTACTTTCACAGCACCCGTGCCTTTGGTATTTAGTAAATCAAAGCCCTTTTGCGCTTCGTTTGCAGGTAAAATATTCGTGATAATCTTTTTGTAATCTACATCCTGTGCTAAAGCGGCAGCTATTTCAAAATCTTTTTTGCGATACACCCTACAAAAGCGAAAATCCGTTTCTTTCATCATTCCCTTAAATAAAGGCAATGCCGCCGGCTTTTTGTAAGATGCAATTATTACAATATGTCCGCGCACCTTTACAAGATCGAGTAGAACATCGGCTACTGCCTGTACTCCTGCGCAATCGTACACCCAATCAAAACCGCCTGCTTTGCAATGCTCTTTACCAAATACCGATAAATCTGTTTGCAATGGATTTACCACTGTAAAACCAAGCTCTTTGGCAATAGCCGCGCGCGCTTCGTCTGTTTCCGCCACAATTACCTCACTTGCGCCAAATTTGCGCAGAGTAATTGCCGTGGCTGTGCCAATAGTACCTGCACCGATAACAATAGCGTTATCTCCCGACACAAATCCCGTTTCGCGTAATGCGTGTACGGTAACTGCTATCGGCTCTACAAATGCGCCCATTTCATCACAAACATCGCCGGGCAGCGGCACAATAGTGTCAACAGGGCAAGACACATATTCTGCAAAGCCTCCGTCGCAATCTATCCCAAGCAGCCCTAATGTATTGCAAACGTGTGCATTGCCTGTACGGCACGGCTCGCAATGTCCGCAAGATAATAGGGGATATGCGGTAACGCGCGTGCCTTTTTTTATATTTGGCAAATCCTCTTGTAAAACGCCCGAAAACTCGTGTCCCGGCACAAGCGGAGCTTTGGCTCGCGGATGTCCGCCTGCGTAAATATTAAGGTCTGTGCCGCATATGCCTGCATACAAAACCTTTATTATCGCATAGCCGTCTTTATGCACAGGCTCTGCGATATCTTTTACCTCAATAGTATTTGCGCCTTCATAAACAATAGCTTTCATTTTATTGCTCCTTTTGTTTTAAATTATTTATAGGATAATGTAAAGGCTCTCCCTTTATAAATCTTACTGCTTCCTGTGCCGCCTTACGATTTAGCTCTATTGCCGATTGCATAGAATACCAAGCCATATGCGGAGACACAAGAAAATTATCGTGCTTTAAAAGTGGATTGTCCGCTTGTAAACGCTCATCCTTTACCACATCCAGCCCTGCACCTGCTATAATGCCTTGCGTGAGCGCTATGTCTAAATCTTGTTCATTTATTATGCCTCCGCGCGCTACATTGATGAGATAAGCCGAGCTTTTCATCATTTTAAGCTCATTTGTACAAATCATATTTCGTGATTGCTCGTTTAATGAGCAATGTATCGATACAATATCGCTTTCTTGAAGCACTTCTTTTAGCGATACCATTTGCACAAAATCGGGAAAGCTTCTCTCTTTATTATTCGCATCAATATCATAAGCTATAATGCGGCTGCCAAGCGCCTGCGCCCGTTTTGCAAATGCAGAGCCTATCCTGCCAAGCCCTATTATGCCTACTGTAGCTTCCGCGTTACGATATACGGGAATAGCTTCCCTGTAGTCCCATATTCCATCGCGAATACGTTTGTTTACTAAATATGTTTTGCGCACAAGGCTCATCATTAGAGCAAGCGCTTGATCCGCTACTTCGTTAGTGCCATAATCCGGAACATTGCAAACTTGTACTCCATATTTATCTGCGTGCTGCAAGTTTACATTGTCCACGCCTACACCGTATCTTATTATGCACTTTAACGATGGTATTTCCGCAAAAATCTTTTCGTCCATATGTACATATTGGTTTAAAAAAACCTTTGCACCTTTGCATTGTTCTATTACCTCGCTTTGCGAAGTACAATGGTGCCAGCGAAATGATAAATCGGCTTTTTCAAACACCGATTTTTCGGTATCTACGTCGCTATGGTCGCAATCGCAAATAATTATTTGCTCATTCAACTTGTATTCCACCTTTCTTCTTATTTATACGATAATAATTGTAGCACAAGCATATAGTATTCTCAACAAAATCGATTGATTTTTGTTTCTATTGACTAGCACAAAGATTTTGCTGTTTCTTTGGCATATCTCAAAACAGTTTACAAATTGTTCACACGCTTTTAACAATACTGACTTAAAGCTTGTATATAATAGTAAATACAGACAAGCGGCAGCCGCAGCCGCAAATCTGTACATGATTCCTCCTCACACAAAAAGATACCCCTTAAGGCGCTCTATGTAATAGTCGACATAGGGCGCTTTCCTTATGCTTTCTTTGCCAATATTACAAATATTACCTTTTGCCGCTCAAATAACAGTTTTTACTTGCTTATTTTGCAAAAATTTGATATTATTTATAAGAAAGCCTTTTTCTATTTGTTTAAAGATGTTATAATAACCACACGGTGTTACCAAAATCAAAGATTTTGACACCTGAGTGAACATTGAACCATTCAAAAGCGAAATATCGCTTTTGTTGTAGCGCAGCAAAGCTGCGGATATGGTATAATAACCTCAAAGGTGGCTTTCAGCCACAGCGCTTCGCGCTCTGCAAAGCATAGCTTTGCACTTTTAGAACATTGAACCATAGCAATCCCTTACGGGCTTGTTGTAGCGCAGCAAAGCTGCGGTATGTGTTATAATAACCTCACGGTGTTACCACAGCAAAGCTTTGGACACCTGAGTGAACATCGAACCATTCAAAAGCGAAGCAAGACGAGAAACATTTGTACTAATGGACTGCAATAGACGAATGTATTACACAGTGCATTGGTGTTTTGCGTTTAATCAATGAACTGATGTGGCAAGAATATCCTTTGCGTTAACTGTGTATAAGTTTTCTTCCTCATCGGATGCGGACAAGACAATTAAATTACCATCACTATCGCCTAAAATTTTACTGCAATTTGGTACATCCAGCTTAACTAATGTGCCATGCTCGTTTTTTAAATCCAACACAAATATAGTTTCAATATCCTTTGAATTAAGTGCACCTATACTAAAAAACGCATATCTGTCATTTACAGGTAATGGTGTTAACAATTTTTTCAGTTTTATTGATGGCAACTTAAGCGGTATATATTCATCGTTAACTTTTTTTAATACCACTGAGTTTTTGTTTGAATAGTTTAAAACAACAAAATTTTTCAATACAGTTATTTCGCCTACTGTAATGTCTTTATTATTATATTTTTGCAATGCACTTAACTCTGTTTGGCTAATTTCTGCGCCGTTTGCATCTAATATTTGTAAAAATGTTTTCATATTGTTGTCAACAAGCTGATGGCGCAGCAAATATATATTGTTTTCAAATATATCCATTGCCCAAATGTCGTTTGTTGACGTTTTATTCGTCCAATCCATAGGCTTGCCTTCATATAGCGTTGTTAATGTTTCGGTTGTTATATCGTATTTAATCACTAGCTGCTCTAGCTTACGCACTGTTGAATCTTTTTGCTGATACAAAAAAAACACAGCCTGTGTATCATTTAATTTTTTAGAATACGCGAATACCGAACCGCTTGGATATGATGCTACAGTTTTTTGTGTGCCTTTAGCTGCATCTAGCAAAATAATATCAAGCCAATTAACTTTATTTTCGTCTATTCGGTTAGGTAAATAAAAAATTGCTTGCTCATTCATCAAAAGCTGCGACTCTGCCATTATATTCATATTTATTTTGCTTAGCTTTTTATTTTCTCCCGTTTGCACATTAAACTGGCCTATATTCACAGTATCAGAGCTGTCGGTAGAATTAGCCATTACCACTGCCATATTTTCGTAATATAGATATGGCTCATCGTATTTTACAGGCTCAGGCAATGCATTTTCAAATGATTTTCTTGTGCCAAGCACTCGTGTAAACCTAAGCAAATCAGTATTTATCATTTGAGCCTTTATTTTAGTATTTTCTTTTGAAACAATTTTCAGCTCTTGCTCGGCAGGGCTATCGTTTACTTGCTGTGGCTTTGAAGCATCCGTACCTTGCGACAATACTAATTGTGATGAGCTACTGCTTTGCGTGGATGCTTTGTTACAGCCACAAAAAACAGTAATTACTAAAATTACTGTTAATAGAGCATAAATTTGTTTCACAATTTACCTCTTTTCTATTAAGTTATATCGTTTGGCAACGTAGGGGATTGAAAAAATTTGCAATTTTTTATATCAGCAATATGTGCTATCCATTTTTTTAAGGTCTCTATATGTGTCTATTTCTACAATATCTTCAAAAGTGCAAGGCTTTACTTCTATTTTGTAAAAATCGTGAAAAAACTCAAGTGCCACTTGATCCCAGTATCTCTCCTTGCCTCCCGGCATTTCATACACTGCTTTTATATGCTCTGCCATACGTGCGCCGTCTGCCTCATTCCAATACGATATGCCAAACATATGATAACAATCTGTACCACCAATTTTCACTTTGGTAATCAGCTTATCTTTTGTCTCAAAGCACCAATCATCAGTAAGCTCTGTAGGTACTCCAAGATAATTGCTTGTATAATGATATCTGCATAAAATAGACGGATTTGCCAGTACCAAATCCGCTTCCATAACATATGCGTTTCGCAATAGATAACGTATACACATTGCGGAAGAAATATTGTTGCTCTCGTTGTATGCAGGATTTTCTATAAACTTGATGTTTGGATATTTATAAAGCAATTGGTCAAATTGCTCTCCTAGATACCCTCGTACAATAGTGATGTCCTCTATCCCAAGCTCTGTCAGAGCATCTAACAATGTATCTATCATACGCACCCCTTTTACGCGTACAAGGGGCTTTGGAGTGTTAAGGGTAACAGGTACCAGCCTCGAGCCAAAACCTGCTGCAAGTATCACTGCGCGCTTAACTTTGTATGGTTCTAAAACATTAATACCATTTTTAGTGATAACACCGTCTTTTATAAATTCTTTTTGAGTAAGGTCTGTTAAAATTTTATTAGCCGTGCCTAAGCTCATATCGGTTTGCTTTGCAATCTCTCGTTGAGTTGTAACATTAAGACCGCATTTTTCCACAAATACAAGTACATCAAATTCTTTTCTTGATAAATTCATCTTTTATCCTCTCTGCTCAGCTGTACACAGCTTTTTATTGATTAAAAATATTAAAGCTTTCATTCCAAGATTTATAGCTAAAATAACCACAGATATAAATGCCGAACACTCTAATAACATTTGAGCTTCAAATTGAGTAATCATTAACGAGACAGGCATATTATTTACAGTAAATAAGAATGAAACTGCGGAAATTGTCATCATACAGTTTACAAAGAAATAAGCAAACATTTCGAGTAGTGTGCTATACATCTGTGGTATAAACACATCTTTAATCATATGCGCTCTGTTAATGCCCAATGTAATTCCTACATCTTCAAGATTTGCATTTATCTTACCAAAAGAATTGTACGCCATAAGATATGGCGATGAAAAAAAGTGAATAAGATTTACTAAAATTAATATAAGTAAAGTGCCATATATAAAGCTACTTTTAAAAAACAAAACATAAGATAGACCTAGCACCAGCCCGGGTATAGCCATAGATGTAATTGCTATAAGATGCAATAGCTTTGAACTTTTGCCTTTGGTTCTAGCTGTAATATATGCTGTAATATACGAAAACACAGTGCCGCCTAAGCTTACTGAAAAAGCTATTATAATTGAGTTTGATATAAATTTACCTGCGTTCATCTCAAAAGCACGCGCTATATTATCAAGGCTGAAAGAAATGTCGACAGGATACTTTTTCACTACTGAAAGCATACAAAAAGCAAAAATCGGTAAAATTACAAATATAGATACAACAATACAAAACACCAAACATAATATGTCTCGGCACTTATTTTTATTTATATCAGCAGTTTTTGTAACAAATGAGTTGTTGCCTTTATCTTTATTAAGTACATCAAATAAAAACGCAATGGCGGCAGGAATTAGCAATACTACACCAATTGCACTTCCTTTGCCAAAATCCAAAAGTCCGATAACTTCTTGATACATCATTACGGGTAAAGTGGAAAATTTGCCGCCTACCATAAGTGGTACACCGTAATCGGTAAATACAAGTGTAAATACTGAAAATACAATACTTATAAGTGGCTTGCGTAAATAAGGAAGTGTAATGCCAAAAAAACAATTTATTTTAGGAATACCCAGTACTTTAGCGGCATCATATGAAGTGCAATCCTCATAACGAAGTACATCAGACATCATCAAAAAAGCTATTGGAAACGAATACATTACGCTACCTATAAGCACACCGCCAAAGCCATATATAGAGCCATTTAGACCAAATAGATTTGTAATTATTCCATTAGAGCCTAATAAAAGCACTAATCCCATACCGTGTGATATTGAAGGAATAAGCATAGGTAAAGTAAAAATTACGCCAAAAGCGTTTTTATATTTCACATTGCTGCGCGCTATTGCAAATGCAAGAGCGCCTGCCAAAAGCACTGATATAACAGTGGATACGCAAGCGAGCAATAAAGAATTAAGCAAAGCTTTAGTAAATTGCGAAGATGATAAAAGTGCAAAAGCATCAATATCACCAATATGCGTAAGCATAACCAAAAGCGGAGCAACCACTGTTACACCAAAAAACAATGCCAATAATAGCTTTATTAAATTAATTTTTTTGTTTTTTCTCTCCATACCAAAACCCTTATCCTTAAACATATTTGCGCAAAGAATCCATTTTAAGACGCAAATTATGAATTACGAATTCATTTACGTAATCGTTTGCAGGATTATTTATAATGTTTTCAGGAGTGTCTAACTGCAATATTTCTCCATCTTTCATTACCATTATACGGTCTGATAAAGCAAATGCCTCTTCTTGATCGTGAGTAATATATATCATAGTGGAGCCGTACTTTTTTTGAAGATTTTTTAGTTCATCGCGCAAAACAAGTCTATTGGCAACATCTAATGCGCTCATTGGTTCATCAAACAAAATTATATCAGGATTCATTGCCAAAGTGCGTGCAATGGCTACGCGCTGCTGCTGTCCACCCGACAATTTATATGGCTTTTTGTCCTTGTATTCAGTAAGACCTACCTGTTCTAACAATGCAAGAGCAATGGCTTTTGCGTTTGCTTTTCGCTCAGGGTTAAATTGCAATGCATATTCCACATTTTTTAAAACTGTCATATTTTGAAACAAAGCGTAATTTTGAAAAACAATTCCCATTCCCCTAGCGCTTGGCGATGCGTTGGTAATGTCTATATCATCTTTTAATATGCTTCCGCTATCGGACTGTAAAAGCCCAATCAGAATACGCAATATCGTTGTTTTACCACAACCCGAAGCCCCTAAAATAGATAAAAATTCTCCGTCTTTTACATCGAAGCTTATATTGTCGAGTACTGTTTTTCCACTAAATACTTTGCACAGATTTTCTACTTTGAGTTTGTCCATTAATTCACCCCGCTAGTGTGTCCATTTGCTTAAAAGTTCTGCTTTTTCTGTCACAGCATCGTCACTTGACATATCCGAGTATTTAATATCTTTAGGATAATTTGCTATAGTATTTTCTTGTTCTTTGAATATTTGATCCGGAACAAATAGCTCTTTGTCATCATATATCAATACTTCGTTAATATAATCAAATACTGCTTTTACAGCCGTTTTAGTGTCTCTGCCTTTAAGCATTGCAAATCCGCAAATAGTATTTGGAGAGCCTTCTTCAAATACTAATATTTTTAGTGGTATTCCTGCGTTAATTTCGTTTACAGCCTGAAATGTCATACCCATACCAATCACCGCTTCGCCTTGTACTAAAGCATTTACCGGACCTGATCCTGAAGATGTAAACTGAGTAATATTTTTTGATAATTCGTCAAAATATTTAAAGGCTTCGTCCTCACCATACGCATTTACAAGACTTTTCAAAAACGCATAACCCATACCTGATGATTTAGGATTAGGCATAGAAATAAGACCTTTATATTCAGGCTTCAATAAATCTTGATAACTTTTAGGCTCTTGAAGTCCTTTTTCTTTTAATAAATCTGTTCTTATTATAATAGATGCCGCATCTCTTTCAATAGGTAAATATTTTTTATTTTTCGGTAAAATATTGTCAAGATATTTATCGGTAGGATAACTTGACAAATCCGCTAAGCTCTCTTCGTTTTGAATTAAATACGACGACTCAAGCGCAAGTATAATATCACATTCACTTTTCTCGCCTTCTGCTTTTAGCTTTGCGCCAAGATTACCCGTAGACATATATTGCAAATCTATTTTGTAATTTGGAAACTGTTTATTTAGCTTGTCTACAAAATACTGGCTGCGTACTTCCTCCATACAAGAATATATAACAACCTTATTATCATTAGCTTTTCCACACGATACCAAAGATACCGCACAAATCATAATAGCTAAAATTGCCATTAGTTTTTTCATAATATATAAATCCCCTTTTGTTCATTTGTATTGCAATTATAGTGTAATATTATACGTATGTCAACAATTTTGAACAAAATTGTCAATCATAATATAGTATATATTATTCTCCCTCTAGTGCTATTCTCTTTTGCTTTAGCTGCGCGCACCGTTTTATAATATATTGTCCGCCTACTGCACCGCTATTGCCAAGATTGAACAAGGATTCTTTTTTTATTTCATTTATAATATCGTGATATTCATTTGTACGTGCAAGTAATTCTGCTACTGTATCAGCTACTGCATCCATACAATCAAGTTCAATAGCTTTTCCTATTTGTCCGCGTACTCTAATATCAAATGGCTCAATATCTATTTTTTGCCATTCCGGATTCATTACTTTCATTGGAGTATTAATATACAAAGTTGGCTTAAATGTAGCAAAGCTAAATTCGTAGCCGATATTGCTCCAATCTGTAATTAACAAATCTGCCGTATATATAGTAACATTGGAAGAGAAATCAGTTTCAATTGCAAAATTATCATCGAAACGACTTTCGTATTTTGCGTTAATTGCAGCCATTCGCTCTGCATACAAACGAACATATTGTGGATGCGGACGTACTATCACTCGATATCCTTTATCAAGTACACCGCTTAATAACGCATCAAGGCAGCTATCCATTATATTATCTTCTTGCCAAGACGGAGCAATTAAAATGGTTTTGCGTTCATTTTCTATTTTATCCATAGCTTCATACGCAGCCGATAAATCGTCAAGCAAACAATAGCCTGATTTTAAAAGGTTGCGTTTTGGCAAATTGTATAATGCTTCAATCGCTCTTGCTTCTTCTACTTGATGAGGACCAACGCAGAAAATCGTGTCGTAATGGTCTAGCGCGTGAGTTCGTAATGATAAATTATCACTGCTTATACCGTGGTCTGTGTATACATATTCTGTTGTTTTACGCACATAAGAACGCTTAATATGATACGATTCTATGTCGGGCATAGTCATTACAACCATATCTGCATCTAATTTCATCATAAAGGTAATTAGTTTAAGATTACCAATATAATATGGTATAATACGCGGATTATTTAAGTTAAACACTGCATCTTCAGGATCGCTTGTGACGTAATGAATTACTAAATTTGAATTAGACATAATTTCTTTGATTATTCCGTCAAAATACTTGTAAAAGCCACTGGATTCCGAATAAAACACAAGTTCTTTTGTATTGTCGTCTTTAAAGAAACGTTTGTAATCTTCTTTTTCTTTTTGAGCGTGAGGAGCGGCAGCTTTTTTTTGAGCAGCTTCTCGTTCTTTTATTGCATTTAAAGCAATTTTGCTTTTATCGAGCGCTTCATAATCAATATATTTTTCAGGTTTATATATCCAATTGAGCAAATACATTTGTATTACTGCAAACACATTACCAAATATCCAATACAGACCTACTCCTGCCGGAACTATAAATGTAAAATACGTGGAAAAAGCAACGGTAAATATTGTTACTCCCCATTTTCCTGCAAAGCCCTGTTCTTTTTGTAATACATTTACTCTATTTTGTTCCATACACAGCCAAAATGTGCTAAGGCAAGACAAAATAGGTATTAACATTATAGGAGCTAAAATAAAAAGCGGCGGTATTTGCGATAAATCCATTCCTAAAAAGTTTGTGTTAAGTGTACCGATTTTGTCAATTACTGCTCCTATATCTACGCCCGGAATTTGCAATGACATAAATTGTTCTTTGTACTCAGGATGCGTCAATAGCTCTACTACACGCAACTGTCCTGCCGCTCCCATTTGCTCGGCAGTAATATTTAATATTTGTGCGCCTTTTGTAACAAACGCATTGCAAATTTCAGCGCTAAAACGCATTAAATGCTGTAATGGATTGTAAATAACATTAATAAGTCCTAAAATAAGCGGAATTTGCAAAAACATTGGCAAACAGCCAAGCGCAGGGCTATATTTTTCCCTGTCATATAGCTCCATTTGTTTTTCTGCGATTTTATCCTTGTCGCCGGCATATTTAGCGGCTATTTCATTCATTTCAGGCTGAATTTTTATCATTTTAATGGAGTTTTTCTGCACTAAAACGGAAACCGGCATTAAAATAATTTTACTTAAAAATGTAAACAATAATATGGCAATCCCATAATCTTTTACAGCTTCATAACATAACCACATCACCCAACCAAGAGGTGTTCCAATAACCGTATTAATAAAATGCATCATTCGTTTTCTTCCTCACTTTTTATTATATCTAAAAAATTATATCACTTTATAGGAATTTTGTCACTATAAAGCACTTTTTTTTAAGTTATTTATCCCTTTGTATAAATAATTATTGTACAATTGCATTTTCTTGTGTATAATGATGCTACAATAAAAATGTGAGGTACAAAATGGAGCAATTAACGGTAAATACCAAATCTAAACCCCGATTGGATAGCTTTATAATTGGCGCAATGCCAACATTAAGTCTTGGCAAACTTAATAAATATTTGCGTGAAAACAAGATAAAAGTAAATGGAAAAAAAATAGCATTGTCAGAGCGTCTTGATTTTGGAGACGAAGTGAAACTTTATCTTCCAATTGTACAGCAGCCGCAATATCCTTTTCTCAATTCAAAAGATGAGCTAGACATTGTTTTTGAAGACAGCAATACACTTATAGTCCAAAAAAACGCAGGTCTTGTAACGCAAGACGAAATGAATGTTCAGTGTGATACTTTGATTAACCGAGTGTATAAATATCTGTATAATAAAGGTGAATATGCACCTGATACCTGCGAATTTCCTCCGCGATTATGCCATAGATTGGATACTGGTACCTCCGGATTGGTTATTTTGGCTAAATGTGCCGAAAGTGAACATTTACTGCTTGATTTAATTGAAAAACGTAAAATCAAAAAAGAATATGTATGCGTGACTTTAGGTATTCCAAAGCCTGCCAGCGGCACGTTAAGCGGATATTTGATAAAAGACCAAGAGCAAGGTCACGTACAAATTCGTGACAATCAATGCAAAAACAGCAAACAGATTATCACAGAATACCGCACAATATGCACAAGCGGACATTTAGCATTGTTAAACGTTAATTTAGTTACAGGGCGCACGCATCAAATAAGGGCGCACCTTGCCAGCATTGGCTGCCCCATACTAGGCGACAGCAAATATGGCAACAATGCAGCTAACCGCGCTTATCGTTTAAGATATCAAGCATTATGTGCATATCGTATTACATTCCCTAATTTAGACGGTACTTGTTTAGAAGCGTTATCTAACGAATGTTATGTTGCGAAAAAACCGTGGTACTACGAGCAAATGACCGAGAAAATTTTGCGTTAACAAATTAGCAATCACAGCAAATTTTCGCAAATTCATCATAAGTATACAGCGACGAAAGCACTTGACACAAAGCTTTTTTAGACAATCTTAGCGGCAAGCCTATTTGCGAAAGCAAGGCTTGCCGCTTTTTCATACTATTATTTCCACCTGAAATTCCAAGCTCGAATAAATCAGTATAGTTTATTGAGCGTCCGTTTTTTTCACATTCTTCACCAACGCCGGCAGTTTTTAAAGCCTTTATAATACATTCAGTCGGTATGCCCTCCACCCCAAGCAAGCCTTCTTTAGAAGGTAAATCTTTTCGGCTCTCTTTGCCCTTTAATGATGGTACATAAGCATTTTTCACTGTTATATTTTGCGCAAAATCATTAATATATTTTCTTATTTTGAAGCCTGCTGCATCAGAATCTGTAAGCACTACTAAACCACGTTTTGCTCCAAGCTTTAATATCAATTCTCGCAGCTCATTGTTTTTAAAAACAGAAAATCCATCGGTTGTTAATATTAATCCGTCTACTATATCTGCAAGCTTGGCAGCATCATATTTACCTTCTACCACAATTACTTCGCTCACACGCATTTTATTCATCGTCTAGCACCACATTCAATTATTTCACCCAATGCAGTTTGCAATAAAATTATATTATCCACCGCCGAAGATTTTAGTTTTAAATCCAAATTCAACAGTATTTCTATTATCTTGTTCAATTGTGCCTTTGAATATTTACAAGCTGTCTCCCCTGCTTTACGCAAACGATAATCACTGCCTTTATATGCAAAATCTTTATGCACTTGTGTATAATTTTTTTTATTTTTTTCGGCGCATTTCATTCTGTACATATCTATAAAGCTTCCCGAAAGCGCCCCTGTAATAGCGATAGGATCATTTTGCAGCTGAAGCAAAGCATCTAATTTGTGAAAACATATAGCTTTGTTATTTCCGGATATTAATCGTACCAGTTCAAATACATCTGCTTCAATATTTAGAGTACCACTATCTAAAATTGTTTCTTCTGTTATTTCCGAATATGCAGTAATTGCAGCCAATTTGCTTATTTCATTTTTAAGCACATAATAATCCTGCCCACAGCGTTCCACTAGTTTTGATGCAACACGATCAGTTATTTTGGTATTCAATGCTTGCGCAGTGTCTATTGCAAATTGCTTTGTTTCCTGATTCGAAGGTTTAACAAGGTCAGCGGCTATCCCATATTTTTCGGCTGCTGATATTAATAATTTTGCTTTTTTCGTAGTTTTAGCCTTATCATCTCTAAACAGAGTAGTAATAACAACGACTGCATTTTCAAGCGAAGCACACAAATCAGCAATTGCATCCACATCTTTATCAGACATTGCAGAAAGCTCTATCATAGATAAATAAACAATACGTTTTGTACCAAATAATGAAATAGCTCCTGTCGCACTTACTGCTTCTTCCACATCAGCACAGGGACCATCTAATTTTGTTATTTCTGCATCATTGTTTTTGCTCAATAGCGCCACTATTCTGTCGCCATAGCTTTGCACTAAATATTCATCACAAGAATATAAATAAAACACCGAGTATATTTCGATCTTGTCTAATGCTTTTTTTAGTTTCATCTCATTCATAACCATAAAAATTATGACACATCCTTACTGCTTTATTAGGTCTTATATCAATACTATAGACCGATAATAGCTTATACCTTTTATCATCACTTTTATCAAGCCATTTAGGCATTTTATCATCACAAAAATAATATTTAGCATCTAAATTCACAGGTTCATTTTTGCCTGCTATACACACATCTACAGGTGCGTACTCACTATAATCTAATTTTCCGCTAGATAGCTCCACTTTATATCCTGCCACATCTATACAAGCTGTAATACCACCATTTTGCCTTTTTATGTAAACTAATACATCGTCAAACACTTTGATTATAGTATTGTTTAATACACTTTGCTCAACATTATAACATATTTTAGCGCCAAATACATCATTTGAAGTATCATCTTGCTCACTGCGCCTTAAATTTATTACACATTCTGCATTACTGATATTATGTTTCAGCATAGAATTATAAAGTAAATTTGAAGCTTTTACCGATGCAGAATAAATTACTGCCGCTTTACCGTTTTTATATATTGTAACCGCCGGATTTCCGCTGATTATTGCAGGCTCTATACTCACAATATCCTTACTTATTGCTATTTCAAAAACCAAACAAGATATCAAAAAGAGAGTTAAATATATAGTAGCAAATTTTATTTTATAACGAAATGCAAAAAATACTAGTATGTATAATGCCAATATACAAAAAAATGTACCAATTCCGCTAATATATACTAAATTGAATGGAATGGATTGTGCTTTTTGTGTTAGCCAAACAACAATTGCAATAGCCGCTGAACAGATAAATTTAAGCAGAATTACAATCGGATATAGCCAAGTAATATTTGCTAAAAAAGCTATGCAAAATGCGGATAAAGCTATAATTGGCAAAAGCGGAACTGCTATAAGATTAAAAATCACAGACAAAATTGAAACTGCTCCACCAAAGCCAACTAATATTGGCAATGTAGCTATAGATGCACCTATTGGCACACAAATGGCGCTAAATAATTTGAAAATCAAGTGATGTTTAACAACAAATTCCTTTTTACAATAATGTTTAGTAAAATAATTTGCCAATAAAACACCAAGTGTAGCAGCAAATGACAACAACATTCCCAAATCGATAGCGGCAAACGGATTTTGAACGCATAAAATCAATGCAGCAAACCCAAGTGAAGTAAGCGTATCGGGTATTCTAGATAATAATATGCCAAAGTAAAGTACCAATAAGGCTATCCCAGCGCGTACTACAGATGGCGTAATACCCGTGAGCAACATAAAAGATACTGTAATAACAATTCCTAAAACAGCTCCTATTTTGCGAGATGCAAATAATTTCTCTCCAAGATAAAAAGCTAAACCTCCTATTGTGGCAAGGTGCATTCCTGATACTACAAGCATATGGGATATGCCTGCACACCTGAATTGATATTTGGTTAATGAAGACAATTTTGCCTTATCTCCTACAGACATAGCTGCTGCTATATAGCCATTTTCGCCTTGTATAACATTCGTTATATTATTGGATAATTTATTTTGCAGTGTTTTAAAACTTGTTACTAAATCTTGAGATTTGCCTAAAAGTTCAAATTCACTTACAGCTTCTGCCTCTATAAACACGTTTTTTGAGTAATTGTATAATGTTTTAATGCCGTTAGCATCATTAAACTTCACAGTTAAGCGTAGTTTGTCTCCGTTTGAAATTAACTCTATATCGTCTAAATTTGCTAAAAATGTAGTGTATAAATCTTTATCGCCAATCTTTTCCACACGAACAACAGCTTTATAGTGTTCAGTGTAAAGTGGAATAGCTTCACGCACTGTACATTCTATAGAATGTGTTTCACCTGCAAGCGATTTAATAGGATTAATTTTAAATATATAGTATCCACTCCGCAATAGCAAAGCTACAGATACTACACATAGTAATGACACTATATGAATATGTGTTTTGCCATTATCAGTACTGAAAAGTGCTACTAAAAACAGTAAAGCAAAAGCTACCGCTAACGGCAAAAATGTCGCTGGCGGTAGCAATACAGCTATCAGTTGTGTAATAAAATACACAACTCCATAAAAAGCAAGCGCTCGTCTCATTAATGGAAGAAAAGCGGAAGCGGAGATAAAAACACTATGTCAGCTCGCTCAGCTGCATCGCCTTCGGCAAGCACAGCCGCACGTGCTACAATATGCCCCTCACTCTTGTTTACAAGAGCTTCAAGCGCAAGTAAAGAGCCACCTGTACTGATAACATCATCAACAATGAGTATTTTTTTGTTTTTCATCATATCTAAGTCTTTTTGGTCTATTACCAAACGCTGAACTGCATCTGTTGTAATAGATTTATCCTCTACAATAACAGGATTTTTCATATACAGTTTTACGCCTTTGCGCGCCGGTATATATTTTTTGCCACTCTGACGACTCATCTCGTATGCCAGTGGTATTCCTTTAGCTTCAGCCGTAACAATAATGTCAAATTCAGGCACTTTTTTAAGCAATTCTGTTGCACACGCAACAGTAAGCTCTACATCGCTAAACATAACAAATGCCGCGATATCCATATTGTCGTTAACTTTACATATAGGTAATTCTCTTGTAAGTCCTGCAACTTCTAAAGTATAAATTTCATTCATAACAATACTCCTTATAATAAATTACTAGCCCGGAGGCCACGATAAACTACGTTTAGCTAAAATATGAAAATGTAAATGACCTACGCTTTGCCCTGCATCTTTGCCGCTATTAGTTACTACTCTATAGCCATCATCTAGCCCAAGCTGAAGCGCAAGTTTTGCTATTACAGCAAAAATGTGTCCTATAAGCTGCGAGTTTGCTTCCGTAAGCTGTGACGGTGAAGAAATATGCTCTTTTGGAATAACCAGAAAATGTATTGGAGCTTGAGGATCAATATCATAAAATGCTAATACAGTATCGTCCTCATAAAGCTTTTTTGTTTCAATTTCACCATTTACCATCTTGCAAAATAAGCAATCCATAAGCTGTTCCTTTCGATTTGTATAGTATTAGTTACTCTTTTACAGATTTTTTTACAATTTCGTATACTGCACTCAATGCCTCATCTATCTTAGTGGCATCTTTAATACCTGCCATTGCAATATCTGCTTTTCCGCCGCCTGAGCCTCCTGCTATAGCCGCTATTTGCTTTACAAGTGTACCTGCCGATAATCCTTTTTCTTGCGCAAGTGCGCTACAATAAACAGCAAGCGTGTTTTTACCGTCAGCCTCTCCTACTATAGCAGCTACACCACGAGGTGCCATTTCTTTAAATCGCTCACACATTTTGCGCAAAGTATCTGTACTGGTACCCGATATAAACAATGTGAAAATTCTCAAATCGCCTACCATTTTAGCATCTTTTACTAATCCATCAAGCTTATCATTTGTCATTTTATCTTTTATACTTTCAAGCTCGTGCTGTACACTTTTAAGCTCTGTAACTATAGATGCCGCACGCAATGGTATATCGTGCAAATTGTTTACTTTTAAGCTTTTGCCAACTTCTTGCAGCATATTTTCTTTTTCGTTCAAAAGCTGCAACACACCAAATCCTGTAGTGCCTTCTATTCTGCGAATACCTGCCGCCACAGAGGATTCTGATAATATCTTGAAACAGCCAAGTTGTGAAGAATTAGACACGTGTGTACCGCCGCAAAACTCTGTAGAAAATCCACTTACATCTACTACGCGTACTATTTCACCATATTTTTCACCAAATAGTGCCATAGCACCCATATCTTTGGCTTCTTTGATAGGTATTTCTTTAATCGTTACCGGTAATGACTCAAATATTTTTTCGTTAACAATATACTCTACTTGTTTTAGTTCTTCCGCACTTACTGCGCTAAAATGTGTAAAGTCAAATCTAACTCTTTCACTGTCTACATAAGAACCTGCTTGATGTACGTGTAATCCCAACACCTCGCGCAAAGCTTTTTGCAATAAATGCGCAGCTGTATGATTGCGCATAATTGCTCTTCGAACATCTTTATCAACACAAGCTACCACGCTATCGCCCACATTTATTATGCCGTTTTGCAATGTACAAGAATGTACAAAATATCCTTTAGGCGTCTTTTTGCACGCATTAACAAGTAGTTTTGCCCCGTTTACAGTTAGTATAGTACCCACATCTGCTATTTGTCCGCCGCTTTCAGCATAAAATGGTGTACAGTTAAGCACTACCAAAACGCAATCCTTTTCACCGTCATCTGTAGCAATTGCTTGCATTAGCTCTTCACCATCTGATAATGCCAAAACCTTAGCATCACTTTCAAGAACATCATATCCTACAAATTCAGTGGCTTTTGCCTCAAGATCCGTAAACAAATCTGCCGTCCAGCCCGAAATATCGCGACTTTGTCTATCTTTACGTGCTTTTTCACGCTGTTTAAGCATTTCAGTTTTAAAGTTTTCTTCATCTACTTCTATACCTGCCTCTGCAGCAATCTCTTTGGTAAGGTCTAGTGGAAAACCAAAAGTATCATTTAATTTGAAAGCATCTACACCTGATATTATACGTTTTTTGCCTGCCGCAGCAGCTTTTTCTATAGTATCCACCAAATTATTAAGAATATTTAATCCTTGATCTATTGTACGTGAAAAGCGTTCTTCTTCCGCAGACACTGTTTTGATAATATAATCTTGATGCTCGGCGAGTTCCGGATATGCTCCGCCATTTTCCTTAATAACTGTTGTACATAATTCTGCTAAAAATGTATGTGACACGCCAAGCATACGTCCGTGACGTGCCGCTCTGCGCAACAAACGACGCAGCACATATCCCCTGCCTTCATTAGACGGAATTATTCCATCGCCAATCATAAATACGGTAGAACGGATATGGTCGGTAATCACACGTATAGAAATATCTGTCTTATGATCTTCTCCATATGTTTTGCCTGTAATGGTTTCTACGTGCTTTAAAATATTGTGTACGGTATCCACTTCAAAAAGGTTATCTACCCCTTGTAATACGCAAGCTAAACGCTCAAGTCCCATACCTGTATCAATATTAGGATGTTCCATAAGCTCATATTTGCCTTTTCCATCGGAATTATACTGGCTAAACACCAAATTCCATACTTCCATATATCTATCGCAGTCACACCCTACTTTGCAATCAGCTTTGCCGCAGCCAAATGCTTCTCCACGGTCAAAATAAATTTCACTGCATGGCCCGCAAGGCCCTGACCCGTGTTCCCAAAAATTATCTTCCTTGCCAAAACGTACCATATGAGAAGGATCAATTCCTACATCTTTTGTCCAAATATCATACGCTTCATCGTCTTCTTCATACACCGAAATATATAATTTATCCGCAGGTATTTTCAGCACTTCCGTAAAAAATTCCCAAGCCCAAGCGGTAGCTTCCGGCTTAAAATAATTTTGAAAGCTAAAATTGCCAAGCATCTCAAAAAACGTACCGTGACGCGCAGTAATTCCTACGCGCTCAATATCAGGTGTGCGAATACATTTTTGGCAAGTAGTTACACGATGAGACGGCGGCTCCTCTTGCCCTAAAAACCATTTTTTCATTGGTGCCATACCGGAATTTATCAAAAGCAAGCTGTTATCTCCGTTTGGCACTAGTGGAAAAGAGCCAATACGCATATGTTCCTTACTTTCGAAAAACGAAAGAAATGTTTCTCTTAGCTCGTTTAAACCCATCCATTCCATTTATATACCCCTATCATTTAATTA
>JAVWEG010000018.1:0-32660 GCA_036641735.1 Oscillospiraceae bacterium | reverse complement strand
GCTATCGCCACAGCGCTTCGCGCTCTGTAAAGCATAGCTTTGCACTTTTAGAACATTGAACCATTCAAAAGCGAAAAATCGCTTTTGTTGTGCGCAGCGAAGCTGCGGATATGGTATAATATTAACGACGTTTAATTATCTTTATTTAACAAAGGGGAAACAATTGATTTATAATTTAATCGCGCCCTGCTACTTTGGCACAGAAAGTGCCGCTTCATTCGATTTCAAACGCGCAGGCGGTACAGATATAACCGTGACCGATGGGCGCATAGCCTTTCGCGGTGACGAAAATGTAATTGCATCTGCAAACCTCGGTTCACGATGTGCAGAGCGTGTACTGATATTATTAAAAAGCTATAATGCCGAAACATTTGACGAGCTGTTTGACGGTGTATCCTCAATAGCTTGGGAAGAGCTATTGCCAAGCGATGCAGAGTTTCCTGTAAAAGGCTCTAGCTTATCAAGCACTCTTTCCAGTGTACCTGCCTGCCAAAAAATAGTAAAAAAAGCGATTGTAGAGCGCTTGCGCCGCGGTCATAAAGTAAATGAGCTGCCTGAAAACGGTGCTTTATACAAAATACGCTTTGCCATACGCAAAAACCACGTAGAAATAATGCTAGATACGTCAGGCGACGGGCTGCATAAGCGCGGATACCGTAAAAATAGTATGGAAGCGCCAATTAAAGAAACACTTGCCGCTGCAATTATCGACCTCGGGCGCATATATCCCGATACTTTGGCGCAAGACCCTTTTTGTGGCTCAGGTACATTAATAATAGAAGCTGCAATGAAAGCGATGAATATGGCACCCGGCTTGCGCAGACGGTTTTCAGCCGAGCATTTTGCATTTATTAAGCCCGAGGTGTGGTCATTGGCACGAGAAAAAGCATTAAGTGAAATTCGGCTTGATTCCACTTTCGAGGGCATCGGGTTTGACATTGATCCTGCCGCAATAGAGCTTGCAAAGCAAAACGCAAAGCTTGCCGGTGTATCAGAGCATTGCCGTTTTTTCACAGCCGATGTAAAGGATTTTGCCCCGGGTGAAGGCTCGATGATATTCACAAATCCACCATATGGCGAGCGGCTTGGCAGTACCGATGAAGCGGCTGTGCTAGAGCATACACTCGGTGAGCGCCTTAGTGCAAACCCTGTGCGCGGCGCATATATTATCACTGCCGATGCAGACTTTGAGCAGCATTACGGCACTAAAGCAAAGCGCAGGCGCAAGCTGTATAATGGAATGATACCTTGTCAGGTTTATATGTATTTTTAGGAGAATGTAATGAATAATTTTTGTGAAAATTGCGGCAATGCGCTTACGAGTGATGATAGCGTATGCCCTGTATGCGGCAATGCAGTAATTGATTACTCTGTAAAGCTTGCCGAAGCAAAATATGCGCAAGCACAAAATGCTGCTCCTATTTTATCTTCACAATCAAGCGTTACCCCAAAAGCATCTGTCCCTTACAGTTCACAATTTGCGGATAATGCAAAGCCTTCATATCAGCCTATGCCCACATTTGAGCCTTCTGTCAGCGAAACTCTGCGTTTAGGGCAAACCATAGGGATATTATTATTAAATTGTGTGCCGATTGCAGGTATGATTTTTATGCTTATATTTGCCTTTGGTGCTGATGCTCGCGCAAAAATAAGCAGGGCTAATCTCGCTAAAGCTTTATTGATAATGCGGCTAGTAGGTATGGCTGTTTTTATATTGCTGTATGTGCTGATAGTTATTCTTGCAGTTGCGGTAATTGGCTTTTCACCTATGTTTCCATATTAATATATTATTCTACACCCTCAAGTGTAAAATCGGGAGTATATTCTTCCTTAGCAGAGCTTTTCGCCTGCATATATCCGTTATTAAGCCCTAAATCTATCGCCTCATTTACTACTTTTTTATATTCGTAAGTAGATATGCGACGGCTTAGTTTTTTGTGTTCATTTGCTTTATAAAACGGTGTGTATTGGCTCATTATGCTCAATATAAATGTGTCTTTTCCAAGCTCACTGTTTAGCCAGCGCAGCACGGCAATGCTGTCATCTGTATGGTTAGGCAATGCCAGATGGCGCACAATAAGTCCACTTTTCATTATGCCGTCCTCGCCTATTATCGGTTTCCCCACCATATTTGCCATCATCTTTATCGCCGCAGATGCCACTGTGAAATAATCTGCCGCGCGCGAATACTCATATGATAAATCACTGCTTACGTATTTAAGGTCGGCAAGCCAAATATCCACAACACCGCGCAAAAGCTCTAGCGATTCAATAGTCTCATATCCGCTTGTGTTGTACACTATGGGTATTTTTACGTTTGCTTTGTTTAGCGCTTCCAGCACCCACGGCAAATAAGGTGTAGCGGTAACTAAATTAATATTATGAGCGCCCTCATCTTCAAGACGGCAAAATATCTCCGCAAGCTTATCGCAAGATATATCCTTGCCGAAGTTTTCAGCGCTAATACGATAGTTTTGACAATAACAGCAGCCAAGAGAGCAGCCCGAAAAAAATACAGCTCCGCTGCCTTTCGTGCCGCTGATACACGGCTCCTCCCAAAAATGCAATGCAGCGCGAGCCACACGCACACTGCTACCCGCACCGCACAATCCTTTATTTTTATTGCGGTCTTGCTTGCATCTACGCGGACACAGCTCGCATTTAATAGGGATTTGCATATCTGCCGCCACCTTTAATCATTAATAAAAAACATTGTAACATTACAAAAGCATATATTCAATGCCTATAGCCGATTAGCAATTATAATAAAGGATAAAAATGGAACATATATTAGGAAAAAAATTTAATTTTATATCGCTTATGCGATTTGCAGCGCCGTCAATGCTGATGATGCTGGTAACGAGCCTTTACACAATAGTAGACTCGATATTTGTATCACGTTTTGTTGGCACTAATGCCTTATCTGCCATAAATATAGTGTACCCTGTACTGAATATTGTTATGGCATTCGGTATAATGCTTGCGAGCGGCGGCAGCGCCATTATAGCCCGTGAGCTTGGCTCCGACAAGCCTCAAAGTGCAAGAGAGCATTTAACGCTTATTGTTATCACAGGCATTTTAATCGGTGCAATAGTGGCAATATTGGGGCTTTGCTTTTTACATCCATTGCTGCGTATGCTTGGTGCCACGGATATTCTTTATAAATATTGTGCAGATTATCTTATTATTTTGCTTATTTTCGCCCCGTTTAATATGTTGCAATTAATGTTTCAAAGCTTTTTTGTCACTGCCGGCAAGCCCACCTTAGGTATGCTTTTAAGCCTTGCCGCAGGGCTTGTAAATGTGCTGTTCGACTATATATTTATAGTGGTTTTGCACTGGGGTGTAGCGGGAGCTGCCGCAGGTACGGTGCTTGGATATATGATACCGAGCATAATAGGGATTGCCGTATTTTGTAAAAAAGGCAACGGTCTGCATTTTGGAAAGCTGCATTTTGACTTTCGCGCCTTACTGGAAGCTTGCTCTAACGGTTCAAGTGAAATGGTAACCAATCTCGCTATGGGGCTTACCACATTTATTTTCAATATGGCAATGCTGCGCCTTGCAGGTGAGGACGGAGTAGCCGCTGTCACAATTGTACTGTATGCGCAATTTGTTATCGGTGCGCTTTTAATAGGATTTTCTATGGGAGTAGCGCCGATTATCAGCTATAACCACGGCAGCCAAAATAACAAACAGCTTAAAAGCGTGTTTCGCTATTGTACTGTTTTCATTGCAATCGCGTCCGTAATCAGCTTTTTTGCAGCGCTGTATTTGTCACCACTTATAATAGGTGTTTTCACACCCGAAGGCTCTAATGTTTACAATCTTGCCATACACGGGTTTCCCATTTTTTCCATTAGCTTTTTATTTGCAGGCTTTAATATTTTTGCTTCCTCCCTGTTCACAGCTCTTTCAAACGGTAAAATATCGGCAATAATTTCGTTTTTACGTACATTTCTTTTTACCGCCGCTTTTCTTATAATGTTACCAATTCTATTCGGAATAGATGGCGTTTGGTTTGCCACTTCTCTTGCCGAAGCGGCGGCGCTTATTGTATCCATAATTATCACCGTTCGGCAGCGCAAAATTTACCATTATTTATAAATTATAATTGCGCTTATAATTAAAACAAAACGAACCCACGAGCTTTAAACAAGTCCGTGGGTTCGTTTATTTGTGTGAGCTATCTCGATGCTCTTAAAATAGCAGTAATAATCTTTGCCGCAAGCAAATTGCACCTGTTGCACATTAATCACAGCTTTGCCCACAATCCATAAATCCAAATCCATTACTACACCTTCTGATTTAATGGATTTTCGTCTATATATTTACAAGCTTCTAAATAGCTTTTTCATTCGCGATAATTTTATCATTAAAGGATTTTTGCTAAATTTTTATATTTGGTTCTATTTCGTGAATACGTTTAGAAGCCCCTGATTTACACAAACCTACAACGATAGATAATGTATGGAACGGTCTTTATGGAGTAATCTTTTCTGCACCTAAATTCGTCAATAAAGACTTATCTATTCCCAATGTTTTGCCGCTTAAATTAAAATCACTTGTGGATAATTTTTTTGTGGTAAATGATTTTTCCATCTGTGAAGCAAAGAAGCTCAATGATGAATTAGCGCCAAAAATACTCGAGCTTCTCGCAGGCTCTGTAAATCCTTTTCCATCATTTGCCTTGGCAAAAGCACTTTCCAAATCTTTTGTCATTCCGTCTAATATCTTAGAGGCATTGTCAAGGGCTTCCATAATTTCTTTTGGATCACTTGACAAATTATCAAGCCCTAAGGATTTAGCATTTAAGGAATGTAGAGGATTGTCAAATATTTTAGATGCTAAACCGCCTGATAATTCATCAAACTCATCTGCGTTATATTGGCTTCTTTCAATGCTGAAATTTGCATAGTCATCTACAATGCTCTGCTTATAATTATTAAGTTGTTCTTCTGCCATTGCTTTTGTCATATTCGGGTTACTATGAGTAGCTGTCCCATTTAAAAAGCTTTCAAGCTCTGATATTTTCCCCATTGTAAACTCTAATTTTGATTTATGATAGTCTATTTCGTCCGAAAACGTTTTCAGGTCATTTCGCTGAGCGTTTAAAGACATTTCTGCAAACTCTGCTTCAGTGTGATTTCCCCAGCGTTCGCTATTTACCATTTCGGAATTGTCGTAGTCAAGAATAGGCTCTTCAAGCTCTTTATTTTCTTTTAACAATGCTTGCGCTTTTCTACTTAGCTCTACTGCATCAAAATTTGCTTTTTTGCCTACATTTGCATTAATTTGTGTAACGATTTTTTGAAGATTTCTATTTTGCATCTGTGGTGCAAAAATATTTTGGTTACTTATATTTTGTATCATTGCAGTCACCTCTCATATTTTTAATATATTCTACATTAATTATCGTCTGATTTGCTTTTTAATAAAGGCGAAATTAAATTTATTTGCATTAATAATATTTTATGGGTATTTAAATATTAAATCGAGCAAGCAGCTTTGCGCTTATTCCAATTTGCAGGCAAAATTTAGGGCATAGAAAAGCCGTAGAATATGATAAACATATCCTACGGCAAATATTATCAATTATTATTCGTGCAATAAATTTAAAGTAATCTCATATTTACTGTTTATTGCATTTTGGCTTGGCGCTGCCGCTTTGTATTTTGCTACAGCAGCCGCTGCTTTTGACGGTGCTTGCAAAGTACCTGCCCCTGCTACGCAGCCACCGGGGCACGCCATACCTTCCAGCAAATATCCGTCTAGCTTATGTGCCTTTGCAAGCATCAGCATCTTACGACAATCGGCAAGCCCTTGTGCCGCCATCACCTTTACCTCGCGGTCAGGCTCCATTTTCTTAATGGCATCTACCACCGCTGCCGCTACACCGCCCGATACCGCAAATCCGCGCCCTGCGCCTGTACCCTCATCAAACGGCTCTCCCTCGCTTATTTTCTCAAATTCTATACTCTTGGCTTCAAACATTCCCATTACTTCCTCAAAGGTAAGCACAAAGTCCACATCTGAACGGATAGTACGGCGGCTCGCCTCCAGCTTTTTCGCCGCGCACGGGCCTATAAATACTACTTTACAGCCTTTATGTTCCTTTTTTTGCAAGCGGGCTGTAAGTACCATTGGTGTTAATGCCATTGAAATATATGGAGCGAAATCCGGAAATAGCTTTTTTGCCATTACACTCCACGCAGGGCAACAAGATGTAGCCATAAACGGCTGCATATTAGGCACCTCACGCAAAAAGTCTTTTGCTTCTTCTAATGTGCAAAGGTCTGCTCCTATTGCCACCTCTACTACGCTGTCGAAGCCCAGCAATTTTAATGCCGCTTTCACTTTTTCAGGTGGCATTTTAGGGCCGAATTGGTCTATAAATGCAGGTGCAAGTACAGCTATTACTCTGTCACCCTTTTTAATGGATTGTATCACTTGAAATATTTGTCCCTTATCGGCAATAGCGCCAAACGGACAATTTACAAGGCACATTCCGCAGGATACACATTTATCGTAATCGATTACTGCTCTGCCTTCTTCGTCCGAGCCTATTGCATCCATTCCGCACGCTTTGGCGCACGGGCGCTCCATTTTGTTAATAGCGCTATACGGGCATACGTCTTTACAACGTCCGCATTTAATGCACTTTTCTTGGTCTATTACCGATTTGCCGTGATGTATGCTGATTGCGCCTTTTGGACACACCTCTACACAAGGATGTGCAAGACAGCCCTGACACAAATCCGTAACGTGATAGCTCTTTTCAGGGCAAGCGTTACAGGCAAAATTAATTACATTTATAAGCGGCGGATCATAATATTTTTCGGCAATCGCGCTTTCCTTCATACCGCTTGCCAAAGGTGCGTGCTGGTCTACAGGGCGCAGAGGCAGCCCTATAGCAAGGCGAATACGCTCTGCCACTATTGCGCGCTCTAGGAAAATAGAATCTCTGTAATTTGCTTTTTCGCCTGGCAAAATCTTATATGGCAGCTCCTCTATTTTATCCCAATTAGCGCCCTCGCTTTCATAAGAAAGACGTGCCACCTCGGTAAACACCTTGCGGCGGATATCGGTAACCGATGAGTAAATACCTCGCATTATTTATTTTCCTCCCATATTGGATTTTTGAGCATCCAGCGTCCAAATTCGTCTTTATAAAACAGCTCTTTATTGTAAAATTTATCTATCACTGCCCAAAATTCGGCTTCTGTATATCCGCAAAATTCGCAAAATTCACGCACACAGCGCACATCAAGGTTATGGTCACGCGCTTTGATAAGCGGTATTGCTTCTTCTCTTGTAAGCATACCATAGCGAATATATCTAGCTGTATAATCTGTGGCTGCCGCGTGTCCGAATTTAGGATATTTAAGCCAAGAATGAACTAAATATGCAGGCGAATCAATTTGGTCGAAATTTTCCACGTGATGCTGTCTATCCCACTCATGAGTTAAATCGTGAAAGCCGTGTTCTTTGGCAATCATATAGTTTTTATAGCTGTTCCAGGGCATAAAATAGCTCATATAAAACGGATCAAGCTTCGCAAGCTCTTCGCTGCTTGGTGCTTTAGTTAATATCAAATCGTTTTCTGTAACTCCGTCGCCCAAAAGCTCATCTTCAGGCATACCCACAGCCACACCGTTTTCTATTTGTCCGCGTGCTGAATACGTTTCCACATCGCTTGAGCCGCCGTATTCAAAGCTTACATTCTCGCCGTAGCACAAAAACGGTGTATTGAATTTTAGTGCCATTTGCAGTGGGAAGGTATATATCATTCTGTCAATATACCAAGTGGGCTTGCCATATTTTTCAAAAAATTTGCGCATTAATATTTTTTGCGCACGAATATTTGGCTTGCAGGAAATAATAGTGCAGCCAAAAGCCTCGCTGATGTTTTTTAAATTGTACTTGCCTGCCTCTGTTTGCGGAAAATTATCCTCTGCCGTAAACAAAATCGGGTTCATATGCATTACTTCCTTTAGCATATACACCTGAAAATGGCTGTCCTTGCCGCCCGATGCCGCTACCGCGCAATCGTATCCGCCTTTGCCATTGCAGCCGCGATATTTGTCGCACATCGCTTCAAATTCTTTAAATCTTGCTGCCCAATCCACATTTTTGCGTGCCTCAAAATGGCGGCAAGCAGAGCATACTCCCTCATTGTCAAACGTAATACCCGGTCTTGTATCGGGCATAGTACATTTTTTGCAATATTTCATATTTTTTACAGCTCCTTATTCTTTATTTATATACTTCTTTATTTTTTCTTCCATCTTTGATATATCTTTTTTACTTATTTTCGCCTTTTCTACATATCCGTATATTCGCCCTGCAAAAGCTGATATCGGCGTAGGATTAAAATGGAGCGCCGAAAAAATATGCACACCCCATAAAGCGAAAAATTTTAATATATTTGCGTGCGGCTTAAAAGTATTGTCAAACACAATATCTCTCGGCGGCTCTTTATACACGCTTTCAAGCAAATCCGCCATACGCATATATGCAGGGCGCTCGGCTGAGTCAAAGTATCCTTCTATCACCTGCGATGCTATAGGAAAGTTTTTGTTATCGTTTTCCATACTGTCGGCAAATCCGTCGTAATCACTCACTATTTGCGCGTTTTTATATATCACGGGATCATATTCGTGTTCCACAGGCACAGGGCGCAGCACAGTGCAGTTTTTGTGTGCAAAATACACCTCCGCTATCGCTGTACTCATCCAAATATATATCTTATCTGCCGCCACTATCCACTGCTTTACACTGTCTTCAAATATCACGTGAAAATGCGGCTGCCGCTTTTCCAGATTTGCAAGCTCACTGCTTGCCCACTCGGACGGATGCCTCCTATACACAATCTCTATATCATCGTGCAAGCTAAGGTATTTATCAAAATACTCAATTGTCTTTTCCATTGATATTTTATTTGTCTCGGCAAATCCGCTAAAATCCACTCCTGCCATATCCGACAGCTCCTTCACCTCCGCTGTCGTCATAGATGCGTAACCAAAGCTTGAAATATAAAGCACAAGCTTTTTATTTTTATCTAAATTATATTGCTCGCACAAGCTGTTTTTATCTTTAAAATATCCCGAAAATTCAGGGCGCAAAAAATCCATCATTACAGCGCCCGTCACAGGACAATTACGCTCATTAACACCGTTTGCTATAAGCCGTTCACGCGTTTTATTGCCCCAACAGGTTTGGATACATCGCTTTGCAGCACCTGCAAAATTAAACCAAGCCTCTTTTTCCTGCGTATCCGAAAGCATCTGTTCCCAATGCAGATTTACCACCTTATTGCAGCGCCCCACATTATTATATACGTGGCTGTTTACCGCTTCATCGTCGTACATACAGCTCGTTACAATTACCTTTGGCGGAAACAAATAATTAACAATGCGCTTGCGGTCCAGTAATTGCTGTATTTTTACTTTATAGCCACGCTTTTCAAGCTCTAGCTTCAGCAATAATATGCTCTCATATTCACGAACTACGTGTTCGTACAATATTAAAAAATCCATACTCACCCCTTAATAATATCGGTAAACAAGGTTTTTGTCCACTGCGGCAATCCGTGTACCGTATCTAAGTGAAATCCGTCGTAATACTGCGTGTCTTTATAGCTTGGCGCATTTGTCCATTCATAATCCAGCACAATTGCATCATTGGCTTTTAGCTTTTCTATCACATCAAGCATAGCTTTGTCTATGCCAAGCGGCGCACACACAAGCTCACGCACCGATATATCCATCGGAGGCAATACAAAATACAGCTTAATATCATTTGCTTTGCAATAATCGCCTAGCTCGCAAAGGCGCATTAATTGCTGTTCATTTACGCTCCACAGCGAGCTTGATTTTGTAACCTTGAGCATTTCATTTGCAAGCTGCGCCGCGCTTATTTCATTTGCGTTTATGCCTGCGAGCGTTGCATCCTGCGTAGGCTTTGCCAGTGTTAGCGTATTTGGCTTTGCGCATTTATTATACAATACACTTGCATACGCAATCAAGTCCTTGCGATAAGGCAGTGCTTCTCCGTTTTGTTCATAATCCTCTTTTGTATGCTCGCTTGTCTCCACGCCTTCTTGTAGCGGTACTCCGCGCAATGCACCGAGCAATGCCGTAGCAAGCTGCGTATTATACTGCAAATTGCTCATATATGCAATAGGATTTTTAAGCTGTTTTTCTATTGTGGAAATACGATTTTGCGTGTTGTACGAAGCATTTAACGTATAAAAGCTTAATCCTAACACCACTTCGTTTAATTTTGGATTTGCTTTTTTTGCAAAATACACAAGGTCTATACTTTCCTCTAAGCTTGCACCGCCAAACGCAAGATTATAATATTCACGTCCTGCCGTAGTATTTACAAGTGACATATCAATATGTGCAAGGCGCGAATCTCCTAAAATTATTGAATTAATATTAGATGCACCATATTGTTTTACGCGCGTAATCATAGTATCTTTACCTTGCAAGCCAAAATAATCGTTTGGCTCAAACGCAACGAATATTCCTGCATATATAGCAATAGGCAGCACAGCAAGCAAAAGCTTTGCAATAAATTTTTTCATCATTTGCCCCCTAAAAGCCTGCGTAGGCAAGCGATACATTACCGCCGTAGCCACCGCTTTGCATTATAAAACCAAGTAATATTATACCCATCAGCGCATAATATACTATCCATCGCCATACTATCGGCATATTTACAAGCGCTTTGGAAATATGCTTGCCGCGCAGCTTAAAGCACTGATACCAGTCCATAAATATGGCAATGCCAAGCACTGCCGCCACAAATGCAAGATATATCGGCACCATTGAGGCATCGGGATAAAATCCTCCCATTACGGCTCTTTTTATATCAGCAGCAATCTCGCCCTCGGCGAATAAATGCGTTATATAATATACTGCATCGGTAACTCCGCCTTTTTCGCTGCCGCATCTGAATAAAATAAGCGATATACTCCAAAGCATAAATACGCTCACGGTTTTAAATATACGCAGTGCAAGGCGCGGCTTTTTAGCCGGCTTTTTATAATATTTATGCAAAAGCTCTTCGCCCACACGATATATTGCCTGTATTGCGCCCCATATTATAAATGGCAAAGTATTGCCGTGCCAAAATCCGCTGATGATAAATACGAGCGCTACACTCGAAATCATCGGTGGATTGCTTACTTTTTTACCAATTACGGGAATATGGCTTGTCCATCTTCCCCACACAAGCGGCATAAATATATAATCTTGTAGCCAAGTGGAAAGGCTGATATGCCAGCGGCTCCAAAACCCCGAAAAATTCGTGGCAAAATACGGTGTATTAAAGTTTTGCGGCACTTCTATCCCGAGCATTGCACCTGTTGCCACTGCCAAATCCGAAAATCCCGAAAATTCATAATAAAGCTCAAACGCATATAATACTGCCGCAAGCGTAAGCGCCATACCGCCGTAATCACGCACATTGGCATACACCATATTTACACTAAGCCCTATTACATTGGCTACTGCAATCAGCTTAAAAAAGCCTATTAGCGCAAGGCGCATAGCATCGGTAGTGCGCTTTATGTCAAAATGCCGCTCATTATCAAGCTGCGGCAATATCTTACCTGCACGGCAAATAGGCCCACAAGTGATAGTACCAAAAAACGAAAGATACGTAAATAAGCGCAAAAAGCTCTTTTCCGCTTTGATGTCTCCCCTATACACGTCCACAATATAGCTGATAGAAGCAAAAGTATAATAACTAATTCCGAGCGGAAATGCGAGCTTTACTAAGCTATTTGGCGCAAAAATAAGTGGGATAAACAGCCCTTGATATTTGAACACACACAAAACAGCCACAAGCACCGCAATACCTGTAGCCACTAAGCCTTTGCGTAGCTTATTCTGCTTTGCATCCATATTCAGCACTATAAAATAGGTAAATGCGGCACTGCACAAAAGTAGCACAAGCGGCATAATGTTTTTGCCAAGCAAGCTGCCTTTAGGTAAATTAAGCCAATAAAAAGCGATACTTGCCGCAGCTAACACCAAGTTTTGCACTCGCTTTGGCACAGTGTAATATATTATCATTACTAAAGGTAAAAACAAAAGATAAAAAGCGGAGGTAAACGACATTAAACCGTACTCCTTATATATTAATAATGTAGCTTTATATATTTTACTTATACAAAAGGAATAAGTCAAGTAATAAGAAAAGGCTATAGGTAGCAACAAAAAATCGAATTGCCTTATCTTACTTGTTTTTTGGCTTTTTCTTTTCAATTGTTCGGCAACACTAACTCTTTTTTATTGAATTATTGTCTTGTTTATATTATACTATAGTTTGGTATGTTATACTAATAGAATGAATGGATGGTATATAATATGTCTAATACTGTAATGGTAACAGGTGCAGACGGCTTTATCGGCAGCCACCTTACTGAAGCGCTTGTGCGCAAGGGTGAAAAAGTAAAGGCGTTTTGCTATTATAATTCCTTTGGTACTTGGGGCTGGCTAGATACCTTGCCCAATGAAATAAAAAACGAAATCGACGTATTTATGGGAGATATCAGAGATCCTAACGGAGTGCGCACCGCTATGCGCGGTGAAGATATAGTGTATCACTTAGCCGCGCTAATAGCTATCCCTTTTAGCTATCACAGCCCCGACAGCTATGTAGATACCAATATTAAAGGTACACTAAATGTGCTAAATGCGGCTCGCGAGGTAGGCACAAAGCGCCTTTTAATTACATCTACAAGCGAAGTGTATGGCACAGCACAATATGTACCGATAGATGAAAAGCACCCGTATCAAGGGCAAAGCCCATACAGTGCCACTAAAATAGGTGCAGACCGCCTTGCAGAAAGCTTTTATCGCAGCTTTAATCTGCCTGTAACAATAGTGCGCCCGTTTAACACCTATGGCCCTCGCCAATCCGCGCGTGCAGTAATACCTACAATAATAAGCCAGCTTTTAAGCGGAAAAACCGAAATTCATTTAGGCTCGCTTGCACCCACAAGAGATTTTAACTACGTGAAAGACACAGCCGCAGGCTTTATGGCTATCGCTGATTGTGATAAAGCTATCGGTGAGGAGATAAATATAGCTACAGGACGTGAAATCTCCATAGGCGAGCTTGCTAAAGAGCTTATCCGCCAAATAAATCCCGAAGCCGTAATAGTAACAGATGATGAGCGCTTGCGCCCGGGCAAGAGCGAAGTGGAACGCTTGCTCGGCTGTGCAGATAAGCTTAAATCTATGACAAATTGGTCGCCTGCATATACATTTGAGCAAGGCTTAGCGGAAACCGTGGAATGGATAAAGCACAATATGAACAGCTATAAATCAGATATTTATAATATGTAGTGTTAGGAGCGCGTATGCTTTTTGCCAAGAACAACCGAAAAATATCACTTACGCCTACGCTAAAATGGGCTTTAGGTTATATTGCATCACTTTTATGTGCAATAGGGCTTGGATATTTTTGGCGAGTATTTTTCACTTACAATAAAATAAGCTCTCTTTCGCTTACATTGTTGCTATGCGCTTTTCAAAGCGTAATATTTATATGTATATATGCGATATCTCATTTTGTGAAAAGCTTTGATTTGCGCGCGGCAATTGCGGTGTTTTTCTTGGGAACGGTGTTTGTGTTTGTTACACCGCCATTGCAAGTACCTGATGAAAACGTTTATTTTATGCGCGCTTATTCTATGAGTGAGGGCCATTTCGATTTTGATGCCGAGCGTGAATATCCAAATGACGTAAATAATCTTTTATCTCATTTTTCTTTTGCGTGGGTAAAAGCTCACAATCACAATCCCATTACACATACAGAGGGCGTAGCCGATGCAATAATAGATTATCATAATAACATTGCCGCAGGCACGCAATATTCCGTAGCAAAAGAGCCTGTAATGTTTATGGTATTACCGTTTATTCCGCAAGCTGTCGGCATTTTTATAGCAAAATTATTAGGCTTTACAGCGCTTGGCGCAATGTATGGCGGACGGCTTGTAAATCTGCTATTTTACACAGCTTGCTGTTATTTTGCATTTAAAAACTGCAAGCGATATAAAAGCGTGTTTGTGGCGGTGGCTTTATTACCGCTTTGCTTATTTATTGCAGGCAGTAACAGCTATGATGCAGGGCTTTTGGGATTATCATTTTTTGTAATCAGCTATTATTGCAAAGACAAAATCACAGATAAAGATATGCTGTTTTTCTATGCGGCATTTGCATATTTATGTGCTGTAAAAGCAAATAATTTATTATTTTTGGTTTTTCCGCTATGTCTGCCTCCCACCGCGTGGAAATGCAAATATAAAAAATGGCAGTCTGTGCTGTTGGCGCTTGCAAGCGCCGGCGCTTTAATGCTGTGCTTTGAAGTATACAGCCGCGCTTTTATGCACAATTACGGCACTATCGCGCGAATGATAGATGGTGTAGCTCCTATGGAGCAGCTAAAATTTGTGTTTAGCAATATTCCGCGATTTTGTGCCATTACACTAGGCACTTTATACGAAAACTCGTTTTTTGTTTTCGATATGGGCAAATTTGGCAATATAGACCTTGCTTTACCATTGGTATCAGGTGGTAGCGTGGTGATGTTAATGCTGTCGGCAAGCCTTTCCGTACACGAAAAAAGCACACTAAACACTAAAAGCTCCTTAGGCTTGCTTGGCATTTCCTGTACGTATATCGCCTCTGTGCTTGCCGCTATGTATATCACATATACACCTTTATATATGGCAAGAATTATAGGCATACAGCCACGTTATTTTTTGCCTGCATTTTTAATGCTTACTATTTTGCTTTGCGCTCTTTTATCTCGTGTAATGTATGTAAAGCGTGAAACATATAAAAGCGCTGAGCTATTGTGCCTATGCTGTGCATCTGCATTTGCTTTATTTAGCGTGATATCCATTTTCCAAAGCTATTATATAGGCCCTGTAGCGGGTAATTAAACAAAAGGTAGGTTACAATGATAGCATTTTTAGAAACCTTTATAAGCTTTATCGGTATAATAGTACTGTGTGTGTTTGCAATACGCGTATTTAAAGTGTCCTGTGGTATTGCCCCCATAGCAGTATTAAGCGCATCTATGATATATTTTACCGTTATGGGCTGCTTTAACGTTTTACGTATCGGCGGATATATTTATTTTGCTATATGCTTAGCGGCGATAGTTTATCTTATAATTACAAGGCATAAGCAATGCGGTGAGCCATTATTTACATCTCCTGCATTTATCTTGTTTTGCGTACTCGGCACGGTATTGCTAGTGTATTTTGCTGTGCGTAAGCCGCTATTGTTTGGGTGGGACGAATACAGCTTTTGGGGTACTGCCGCGCGCCTTACTTCCGAAAATAATATGCTGTACTCTAATGTGGAATTTGGCTGGCCGTGGGCTGCCACGCAAAAGCCCGGATTTGCGGTATTGAGCTATTTATTTAACTTTTTCGGTACATTTGCCCCATTTAGAATGTATTTTGCATACGATTTATTAATGATATCTACAGCCTGTGCCGTAATTGGCAGCTTGTCCATAAAAAAATGGCATATAGCTATTCCAATATCGTTAATAGCTTTAATAATGCCATATATGGGAGTATATACACGTCAAATATTTTTTACGCCTGCATATTTATCCTCATATGCGGATATTCCTATGGGCTTATTAATGGGCGGCGCGCTTGCAGCATACTATCATATAGTAAATTCGCGCAAGCTTACACAGCTATGGGCGCTTGGTGCTGTACTCGGCGCTGTAACATTATGTAAAGACACAGGGCTTCCGCTCGCTTTTATTGCCGCAGGGATAATGGTAGTGGATATTATTTTTTGCCATAAAAACAAAGATTTTACTCTTGGCAAATTAAAAGGCATCGGTGCTAAAATATCTGTATCTATATCTTTTTTTGCCGTTCCCGTACTATGCTTTATTGGCTGGAGCCGATATCTTGGTACATTGGGTGTAGCTCAAGGCAATCTTGGAGGCGAGAGCAATTTATCTCCTGTAGGCTTGCTTGTAAACGGAATAAAGCTGATGCTCGGCATAAACGATACCGAAATTACAGCTCAATACAGCGAAAAATTCAGCACTGTATTCTCCACAATGATTTCGAGCTTTGCAAAGGATAAAATATGTTTGTTTGGCTCGGGGCTTACGCTATTTTGCTTTGTAGCTATACTTTTATTGTGTTCGGCAGTGCTTACCAAAGACAATACGCTACGCAAACGCTGCGTACTGTACGGTGTATTTTCGGCTTTAGGATTTATAGCTTATTATACCTTTATAGGCTTTACCTATGTATTTATATTTAAAAAAGACGGTGTTAACCTGCCCGATTACAACAGATATGTAGGCAGCTATTATGCCGCTATGATAATAGGTGCTATCGCTTTGCTCGCTATAGTAGCGGCAAATGGCACTAGGCTCTATGATTTTTTAACTTGCATATGTATTTTAACCGCCGGCGGCACTTTATTTATATTTAGCTTTTATGTGCCAAAATATCTTAGTATTATAGATTATCCTGCTGTAATTTATTCCGACAGCGCACTGCTTGAAAAGCAATGTGATACTATTAAAGATGTGGTAGATAAAGATGCGCGCATTTTCTTTGTAAGCCAAAATGATAATGGCAGACAATGGTTTGAATACAGCTATGCTTTATTACCCAATATTTTAGATTATAGCTGGGGCGGAGGACGCTTTTCCGCTCCGAGTGTAGATGTAGGCGACAAACCGTCATTTAAAATAAGCAAAGACCAGCTCGCTGCATATCTCGTAGAAAGCGAATGTGATTATCTGCTTGCACAAAATTTAGACGATTATTTTATCGACAGCTATAAAACTTTGTTCAGCGATGGATGCGCCACATATACAGGCGAACCTCAGCTATATAAAATAGAGCTTAGGGACGGATATAATATTGTATCAAAAGACAATATAGACGGTGAAATGCTGCAAGGCGGAAGCGACCTTGTACCGCAAAAGCAAATACGCGTAATGCCGCAATCTGAGCAGTATTTGCAGCTAATACCTGTATTTACGGAGGCAATATATGAATAAAAAAACCGCATTAAAGCTATTTGCTTCTTGTTACATTATTGTGGCGATGTTCCTTGTGGCTTCCTCTCTTTTTGCGTTTTTGCAAGACAGCATATATTTTTTTACCGGCAAAATAAAATATACCGACTATCCCCTTCATTCATTAATAACAAATGACATTGAGCTAACAGGTGCCGACACATTTGTTACTGTAGGTGTAGACTCTCAGCTTATAATAAAAAATTACGATGCACCAGCCACCACGCTGATACTGGATATGAAATACGATAAATATCCGGGCGAAGTTAATCTTTATTATACGCGCAAAGAAGGAGACTACAGCGTGCAAGATAAAGTGTATGCCACTCAACGAAACGATGGCAGCTATGCTTTTGCCTTGCCGCGCGGACGTTTGCACGATATCCGAGTAGATCCTACCTGCTTTAAAGACATAAATATAGAGCTTGAGCATTTTATCATTAATCCTAAAATCAGTTTTTTAAATTATTTTACGTATTCGGGCGATACTATATTTAATTATTTCGTTGTAACAGGTCTTTTTGCGGCATTTATTGCTTGGTGCATAAGCGCCGTGAACGCTTGTCCAAAATTAAAATCAAAGCTTGATAAAATTATTTTTTCAATAAAAAGAAAGTTAGGTAAACACAATGGATAACACTTTTATACCTTTGTCGGTACCAAATTTTGGCGGCAATGAAAAACAATATGTAAACGATGCTGTTATCAGCGAATGGGTGTCTACAGGTGGCAGCCTTGTAACGGATTTTGAAGCGAAGCTTGCACAATATGTGCATATGCCGCGTGCTGTAGCGTGCAATAGCGGCACTTCGGGATTGCACCTTGCGTGTATGGCTGCCGATATTGGCAGCGGTGACGAAGTTATTGTGCCGTCACTCACTTTTATTGCCGCAGTAAATCCTGTGCGCTATTCATTTGCGCAGCCTGTATTTATCGGCTGTGACGACTCTTTATGTATGTGCCCTGAAGCGGCAGAAGCATTTTGCCGTGATAACTGTGAAATGCGTGACAATAAGCTATTCAACAAAAAAAGCGGTGCGCACGTAAAGGCAATACTCGTGGTACACGTATTTGGCAATATGGCTGATATGCCCGCTTTTTTGCGTATAGCAAAGCAATATCATCTCACCCTTATAGAGGATGCTACCGAAGCGCTCGGCACTTATTATACAAACGGTGAGCTTAAAGGCAAAATGGCAGGCACTATAGGTGATATAGGTGTATACAGCTTTAATGGTAACAAAATTATCACCACAGGAGCCGGCGGTATGGTAGTGTCCAATCACGACGATTATGCGCAGCACGCAAAGCATTTATCTACGCAGGCTAAATCAGATGAGCTGCAATTTTTTCACGATGAAGTGGGATATAATTATCGCCTTACCAATTTGCAAGCTGCACTCGGGCTTGCACAATTAGAGCAGCTAGACGGATTTATTTCACACAAAATTGCGCGTTACGAGCAATATAAAGCGGCGCTTGACGGTGTAAACGGATATAAAATACTTGGATTTCGTGATAATGTACGCAGCAATCATTGGTTTTATTCTCTACTTATCCCAAATGGCAATAAGCGAGATGAATATATCGCATCATTGCGCAGTATGAACATACAAGTACGCCCTGTATGGGCGCTTATTAACGAGCAGGCAGACTATGGCCGCAATGAGGCGTATAGCCTAGACAAAGCGCAATATTATAGAGCGCATATAATAAATCTTCCTTGCTCCACTAATTTGAGCGAGCAAGATGCACAGCGCGTAATAAAGGCTGTATTAAGCCTATAAATGAGGTGCAAACTATGCAAATAGACGAGCTTATAGTAGATAATGTATGTACTGTGCTAGACGCTATGCGCCGCCTTGACGAAACGGGGCTTCGCATTTTATTTATAGCACCAAACGGCATTTTAAAGGCTGTGATTACAGACTCCGACGTGCGCAAATTTATTTTGCGCGGCGGCGCTCTTGGCGACAGCGTAAGTAAAATGGCGAATTTTACTCCGCTGTCTTTGCCTATATCAAGCCGCAGTGAAGCTAAAAGCTTTTTACTTGCGCACTCTATAGAAGCAGTGCCGCTTTTGGATATTGACGGCCGCTTACAGGATATAATATTCCTCGGAGACCTTGATGTAGACACGCGCAAAAAAGTAAATATCCCTGTAATTATTACGGCAGGCGGGCTTGGTACTCGTCTTTATCCATATACCAAAATACTGCCAAAGCCATTAATACCCGTAGGCGAAATGCCCATTGTAGAGCATATTATAGAACGTTTTAAAGGCTTTGGATGCAAGCATTTTGATATGATAGTAAACTATAAAAAGAGTATGATAAAATCTTATTTCAGCGATGTAGAGAAGGATTATTCACTTGAATTTATAGACGAGGATACTCCACTTGGCACAGGCGGTGGGCTTAGCTTGCTAAAAGGCAAGCTGAACGAAACTTTTTTCTTTACAAATTGCGACTGTATTATTGATGCCGATTATGGTGATATATATAAATTTCACAAAGAAAAAGGCAATATTATCACTATGATATGTGCTTTTAAGCATTTCACTATCCCATATGGCGTAATAGACCTTGATAAGGACGGCGGCATAAGCCGCGTAACCGAAAAGCCCGAAATGAATTTTCTCACCAATACAGGCATCTATGTAGTAGAGCCGCGCGTAATTAACGAAATGGAAGATAATGTAAAAATTGGATTTCCCGATATTATTGAAAAATACCGTAAAAGCGGAGAAAAAGTAGGTGTATATCCTATCAGCGAAAACAGCTGGATGGATATGGGACAGCTAGAAGAGCTAGACAATATGCGCCGCCGCCTAGAAATGAAATAGGAGAGTAATAATATGCCTTGTTTAATAATTGCCGAGGCAGGTGTAAACCACAACGGCAATCTGGAGCTTGCCAAAAAAATGGCACTTGCCGCCAAAAATGCAGGCGCTGATATAGTGAAATATCAAACGGCTGTGCCTGAGCTTGTAATAAGTAAATTTGCCGAAAAAGCGGCTTACCAAAAAGAGCTTACAGGCGATGATGAAAGCCAGCTGGATATGGTAAAGCGCATACATTTTGGATTTGATGCGCACCGTGAGCTTGCCGCATATTGTAAAAAAATAGGTATAGAATATCTCTCTGCACCCTTTGATATCCCAAGCGTAGAGTTTCTTTCGTCACTCGATATGCGCTTTTTTAAAGTGCCGTCCGGCGAAATTACTAATTTACCGCTTCTTCAAAAAGTAGCCGACACTCATAAATCGGTAATACTCTCTACAGGTATGTGCAGTATGTCCGAAATAGAGGATGCTTTGCAAATACTCGAGGACGGCGGCTGCCCTGATATTACCGTATTGCATTGCAATACCCAGTATCCCACTCCCAAAGAGGATGCTAATCTTTTAGCTATGCTTGATATCCGTGATACTCTCGGCGTAAAAGTAGGATATTCAGACCATACACTCGGAATAGAGGCGGATATTGCAGCGGCAGCGCTTGGCGCTGAAATAATAGAAAAGCATTTTACACTTGATAAAACAATGGACGGGCCTGACCACAAGGCAAGCTTAGATGTAAATGAGCTTACAGCGATGGTAAATGCCATACGCAAAACAGAAGCTATGCTAGGTGACGGAATAAAGCGCGTGAGCAAAAGCGAAAGTGAAAATAAAGCGATAGCACGCAAAAGTATAGTAGCGTTACGCAATATAGAGCAAGGTGAAATATATACAGCGGATAATCTTACCACTAAGCGCCCCGGTGACGGCGTGTCGCCTATGCGCTGGTATGAGGTGATAGGCAAGTGCGCCAAACGCAGCTTTGCCGAGGACGAAAAAATAGAGCTATAATAATTATAAGCGTTAATCTTAAAGGAGTACTGAAATGGATAAAGCCTTGCCGCCGATTTGGATGATATTTGTAATGCCTACTTATTTGCCAATAGTATGGCTTGTTGATATGCTTTTAGTAAGCGCCATAGTAATGTTGTCGCTAAAAGCGATGAAAAAAGAGCCTATTAACGAATATTATAAGCGCTGTATCATAAAGGTGTGGATATTTACTTATATTGCACAGCTTATAGGCGCTATTGCAATGTCTATGTCTGCTGTAATAGATTTTCTTTTACCGCAAGGCAGTACTATCAAAGACTTTTGGTTTAAATACGTTACTAATTTCATTGCGTACAATCCTCTTGCAAGCCTCCCTGCCGCCACATTTGCTTTAATAGCGCTGATTATTTCCGGAGTGCTTATATATCTATTTAATTATAATTTTGCATTTAAAAAAACAGAGCTTAATCACGGTGCGCGCAAGCGTATATCTTTAGCGCTTACTTTATTTGCATCACCTTATATATTTTTGATACCTACCGTATTTTTATTTGGCAAATAGGAGCAAATGATGATGAAAACTCTAGCTGTATTCACAGGCACACGCGCAGAATTTGGGCTATTGCGCCGCTTATTGGAGCGGCTTAATAAAAGTGACATTATTGTGCCATTGCTTGCTGTTACAGGCTCACATCTTGCACAAGAATATGGCTATACCGTTACCGAAATAGAAAATAGCGGCATACCGATATCCGCTCGTCTTGATATATTGCTTTTTGGGCAAGGCGAGCTTGCCATTGCCAAAACTATCGGCTATGCCATAGATATATACAGCACCTGGCTAGATGAAGTAAAGCCCGATGCCGTGCTGCTTTTAGGTGACCGATACGAAATATTTGCAGCAGCGACGGCGGCGGCGGCGCTGTCTATTCCAATAGCGCATATCAGCGGAGGAGATGTAACGCTGGGCGCTAAAGACGACTATTATCGTCACTGCATCACTAAAATGGCTTCGTGCCATTTTCCGTCTTGCACAGAATATGCAAACCGTATAATACGTATGGGCGAAGCGCCTGCCACAGTACATAATGTAGGTGGGCTTGGTGACGAAAATATACGTACAATGCCTTTATTATCTAAAAATGCTATTTGTGATGCGCTTTCAATATCAAGCGATACACGATATGCGCTCGTTACCTATCACCCCGAAACCGTTGGCAATAAAGATATTAAAGCACAAATGCACGAGCTATTATCGGCACTTGAAAGCAGCGAATTGTTTTTAATATTTTCAAAAGCCAATGCCGATGCAGGCGGCATTGAAATAAACGCGATACTAGAGCAATATTGCAAAGCACATTCAAATACTCGGCTATATTCAAGCCTCGGAGTATTAAAATATTTATCCGCAATGAAATATGCGCAGCTTGTAATAGGCAATTCTTCGTCCGGTGTAGTGGAAACACCAAGCTTTGGCGTACCTACAGTAAATATCGGCACTCGCCAGCAAGGGCGCATTATAAGCGATAATATTATATGCTGTGCACCAAGCCAAAAGGATATTGAAGCCGCTATTTTCACGGCTTTATCCGATGAATTTATTGAAAAATCCGCCAAAACCATAAGCCCATATAACGGCGGCGACACCTCAAAGCGTATAGTAAGCGAGCTTGAACGATATATCACATCGCAAAGCTTGCACGAAGCAAAAACTTTTTATGACGGTGAGGTAACATAATGATAAAATCCATTTTTGCTCCTATTATCGATGCACTCACTCCGCTTTATAATGCAATAAGCAAAATGCTGCAAAATCCTCCGAAAATAATAAACGAAATAGCTGTTACAATAATACGGTTTTTTGTGCTGGGGCTTATAATGCTATTTGTGTTATTGATGCTCGAGCTTATCAAAAATATATTACTTCACAAAGGCAAATATGCGCTTACACAGGGCATATGCTGTGCTTTATTATGTGTGTGCTTTTATATGATATTTACACCGCGCCGCTTGCCTTTACCGCCTATGGATATGCGAACGGGAGACGGATATATTGTATCGCAAGATAAAAACACAAAGCTTACAACTATAGAATATGCAAGGCTTGACACTGTTTTAAGAGACTATAAGGGCAGCTTAATTCTTGGCAAAAAATTGCCCCACACATTTACCGATGACTCAAGCGCTATTAAGCTTGTACTTACCTATGTAAATAAATCCGTAACAGTAAATATAAATAAAAGCTGCGCTTATTATGATAAAGGCACAGATGCAAGCCTTATGTATAAATTTAAAGATGATGACGGTGAGCTGTACGAAACGCTGACAAAGCTTGCTAATAAGGAGAATTGAAATGAAAATATTGATAATAGGCTTTGGCAGTATGGGCAAGCGCCGCGCGCGCCTTATTAAAACAGTACAGCAAGGTGCAGAGCTTTGCTGTGTAGACAGCGCCGCATCTCGCCGTGATGAAGCTGTAGCGCTTGGCATCACACCATATTCATCATTAAGTGAAGCTACGACAGCACAAAGCTTTGATGCAGCCTTTGTATGCACTTCGCCGCTTTCTCACGCAAGTATTATCAGTGATTTGCTTGATGCTAATATCAGCTTGTTTACGGAGCTTAATTTAGTGAGCGACGGATACAGTGAAAACATTGCCAAAGCTAAAGCTAAAAATCTAGTGCTTTTTTTGAGCAATACTATGATATATCGCAAAGAGCCGCAGTTTATTATAAATGAAGTTCATAAATACGCAAAACCTATGTCTTATTCGTATCATATCGGACAATATCTGCCCGACTGGCATCCGTGGGAAAGCTATAAAAGCTTTTTTGTGGGTGATAAACGCACAGGCGGTGTGCGTGAGATATTCGGCATAGATTTACCGTGGATAATACGCGCTTTTGGCGAAATAGTGGATATAACTGTGCAAAAAGCCACTGTCTCTGCACTCGATTTGCCATATCCCGATACTTATACTGTAATGCTGCGCCACAAAAGCGGCAGTATAGGTGTATTTATGGCAGATGTGGTAGCTCCGAAGGCTGTGCGTAATTTTGAGGCAGTGGGAGACGGGCTGCATTTGTTTTGGGAAGGCAATCCTAAAGCTTTATACAAATACAATAAAGACATTAAAGACAAAGAATACATTAATACCTATGCAAGCTTTGAACACGATCCGCGTTTTAGTGACAATGTAGTGGAAACTGCATATGCGGACGAAATAAGCAATTTTTTTACTGTCCTTAAAGGTGAGGATAAGCCTCTTTATTCCTTTGATGAGGACGCGCGCGCGCTTTGCGTAATGGATAAAATATTTAACGCGTAAGGGGGATATAAAATGAAAAACACTGTAACTGCCCTGTTTATAGGGCTTGGCAGTATTGGCACAAGACATCTTAATAATCTTACTGCAATATCAAAAGTAGGCGGCTTTACGCTTATAGCAGATGCTGTTCGCTCGTCCTTGCGCGCTTTACCTTTTGAAACCTCGGCTCTTTTAAATAAGCAGTACACGGATTTTGACGATTTGCCTCATTATGATATTGCCTTTGTCACTAATCCCACCAATAAACATTATGATACTCTTTGCGCCTTGCGCGGAAAAGCCGATACTATATTTATAGAAAAGCCTATTTTTGATAACACCGATTACTCGCTTAACTCTTGCCTAGATGAAAGCCAAAAGGCTTATGTGGCAGCGCCTATGCGCTATTGCGGCACTATGATAGCACTAAAAGAGCTTTTGCCTGCATTACTGCCGTATTCTGCACGTATTATATGCTCGTCTTATCTGCCTGAATGGCGGCGCGGTGTAGACTATCGCACCGTGTATTCTGCCCACAAAGCACAGGGCGGCGGTGTAACTATAGACCTTATCCACGAATGGGACTATATGGCAGAGCTATTTGGTATGCCTATTAAAACATATAATTTTAAAGGCAAATACTCAAATCTTGAAATAGATTCAGACGATTTATCAGTGTATATAGCGCAATATCCCACTATGCTTGCCGAGATACATCTTGATTATTTCGGTAGAAAATATCGCCGCAGCATAGAGCTGTTTTGTAAAGACGGTACTGTTACAGCGGATTTTGGCGATGGTACTCTCACTTTAGCAAACGGCGAAATACGTGAGTATAAAGAGGACGTAAACGAGCGATATATAAGAGAGCTGCAATACTTTTTATCTTTTGCTTTCGATGATGCGCCTTGCACTAACTCCGCGCAAACGGCGCTACGAGTACTAAAGCTTACTTTGGGGGAATAAAAATGAGTAAATTATTAATTTCAATTGCCGCGCGTGCAGGCAGTAAAGGGTTTCGCAATAAAAATCTTAAAATCTTTTGCGAAAAGCCGCTTGTGTATTATTCACTGTCGGCAGCGGAGCTTTTTTTAAAAGCACGTCCCGATATAGAAGCGGAAATTGTATTAAACACTGACAGTGAGCAATTAATAGACACTGTGTCTTGTAAATATCCTAATGTTGAGATTGTAAAGCGCCCCGAGGAGCTTGGCGGCGACCGAGTCTCCAAAATGAGTGTACATCAATACACTCTTGCCGAAATGCAAAGGCGGCGCAATTATACTTATGATTATTTTATGGATTTAGACGTAACCAGCCCTTTGCGCACAGCTAAAGACGTGCAAAATGTATATGAGCTTGCCGAAAATCGCGATGACCTTGATGTAATTTTTTCAGTTACCGAGGCTAGACGAAACCCGTATTTTAATATGGTGAAAACCGTTGACGACCACGCAGAGCTTGTAATTGCAAGTGCATTTACAGCGCGCCAGCAAGCGCCCGATATATACGATGTAAATGCCTCGTGCTATATGTGGAAGCCGCAATTTTTAAATACCAACACTACAGGCTTAATATGGGACGGCAAAATCGGCATTACCAAAATGATGGATACGGGTATACTTGATATAGATTCAGAGGACGATTTTTTGCTTATGGAAGCAATAGCTTGGCATCTGTATAAAAAGTATCCTGATTTTGAAGCAGTGCGCAACAATATTAAATAATAGAAACGGTGACAAAATGGCATTGCATATACGTGAAGATATATTGGCGAAATACGGTGATTTTTATTCCTTTGCCTTAGAGCAAAGTACAGATGCGCTTATTCTTAAAGGGCTTGATGACAGCGCAGTAAGCGAGCTTTGCGATTACACTGCACACAATCTTATTGTAAAAGACTCGCCAAAGCTCACCGATTTTACTTTTTTGCAAAAATTTAAAGATATCGAAAATGCAGCAATTTTCCGCTGTAAAAAATTTATTGAGGTATGGGATATCACATACAATCCCCATTTGCAATCGCTTGTAATATCAGATTGCAAAAAGCTTAATAATATTGATACCATTAGCTATGGTGGGAAAATAGAGCATATTTTTATAGGCGGCAAATCTTTTAATGAGCCTTACCTTTCAAGCCTTGTTCCTTTAGCTTCCCAAAAATCGCTCATCACCCTTGACCTTGCTGTAAAAAAATGTGCAGACACACGTAAAATAGCGTTTAACAAAGTATGGCCGTGCCTTGAAGCGCTTACTATTTCTCCAAATATGCGCAAATATTTTCTTAGCGAAAACGAGGTGTAGCAAAATGCCCGACCAGAAAAAAATATTGGATTTTGCCGTAGATGCAGGCGAAATACTTTTAAATAACGGTGCCGAGATATTCCGCGTGCAGGACACAATGGAAATGATAGCGCAAGCATATAATGCCAATACATTTCACGCATATGTGCTTACTAACGGCATTTTTGCTTCTGTAGATGATGAGGGGCATACACATAATGGCGAAATACGCCACGTACCAAGTGCAAATGTGCATATGGGGCGCATAGTGGCGGTAAACAGCCTATCTCGCCGCATAGTAGAAGGCAAAGTGCCGCTTGAAGCGGCGCAAAAAGAGCTTAATGAAATACGAAATATACCATATTCTCGTAATATAGCTCGCATTGGCGCTTGCGCTGTTGGCTCTGCGTGCTTTTCATATTTATTTGGCGGTACTGTATTTGATGCGCTTGCCGCATTTATTGCAGGCATATTTTTACAAATTTTCATTTTATTTGCCGAAAAACGACATATCAATAAAATAATACTTAATATTTTAGCCGCGGCAATTGTATCTGTAGTAAGCTTTATTGTGCTGTCGCTCGGGCTTGGCAATAGTATAGATAAAATAATAATAGGTGCTATTATTCCTCTTGTACCCGGAATGGCGATGACTACAGGCATACGCGATTTTGCCAATGGAGACTATTTATCAGGCACTATCCGTATGATAGATGCTTTGCTTATAGGAGGCTCTATCGCTATCGGTGTAGGCGCTGTGCTTATAGCTATAGGCTCGTTTACGGGGGTGGCAATATGAGTACCGTGCTTATTCAGCTCGCCGTATCCTTTGCAGCCACAATTGCATTTGCCATATTATTTAATGTGCCGCGTGAAGAATATCTTTATTGCGGCATTACGGGCGCAGCAGGGTGGGTATGCTATATGCTTGTAATGTATTTACAGCCGTCCCCTGTGATAGCCTCGCTTTGCGCCGTGCTTATTTTGGCTATAATGTCGAGGATTTTTGCAATATTTAGGCGCTGCCCGATAACCGTGTTTTTAATATGCGGCATATTTCCTTTAGTACCGGGTGCAGGCATATATTATACAGCTTATTATTTTATTATGGGGCAAAACGATCTTTTTGCCGCTAAAGGAGCAGAAACTTTAAAAATAGCTGTGGCAATAGCACTTGGCATAGTGCTGATATTATCTTTACCTGGTGGTTTATTTAAACATTTTGCGCCAAAAAAAGAGAATAAATAATAAATGCGAATGTAGATTTTTTCTACATTCGCATTTTATTTAAATAAATTTTTGTATTAGCTTTTCGAGCATATCTACTGCTTTATCCATATCTTCTTTAGCTATCAGCTCGTATGGCCCGTGGAAATTAGCTCCGCCTGTGCCAAGATTTGGGCAAGGCAAACCCATATAAGATAAGCGCGCTCCATCTGTACCGCCCCTAATAGCGGAAATACGAGGTGTTTCGCCCACTGCCTCTGCCGCCGCTTTGGCATAATCTATCAAAAACATTACAGGCTCTATTTTTTCTATCATATTGTAATAGCTGTCTTTTATTTCCAAGCTTATGCTTGCTGTGGGATATTTTGCAGATAATTCATCTTTAATACGCTGTAAATCAGCTTTTTTCTCTGCAAACTTTATTGCTGAATGGTCACGTATAATGTATTCCGCTTTTGCGCTTGCCGTATCTCCGCATATTTTTTCCACCATATAAAAGCCCTCGCGCCCCTCGGTACATTCAGGCACTTCGCTTTGCGGCAGCATACTATGTGCTTCACACACAAGGCTGAGCGCATTTACCATAATGTCTTTAGCAGAACCCGGATGTACGGATACACCCTGTACATTTAATGTAGCCGCGGCGGCATTAAAGTTTTCGTATTCTATGCCGCCCACTAAATCTCCGTCCATAGTATACGCATAATCAGCGCCAAACGCTTTTACATCAAATAAATCTGCGCCCTCGCCTATTTCTTCATCGGGAGTAAATGCAATACACAGCTTACCGTGCTTAATGTCCTGCTTTAGTACACGCTCCACAAGCGTCATTATCTCGGCTACTCCTGCCTTATCATCTGCTCCAAGTAAAGTAGAGCCGTCGGCAGTAATCACTGTTTTACCGCGCATACCCTGCAAAAATGGAAATTGTGCCGCACTTATCACTCTGCCGCACTTCGGCAATACTATATCCTTGCCATCATAATTTTCGTGCAATATCGGTTTGATATCAGCACCCGAGAAAGCAGGTGCAGTATCTAAATGCGCAATAAGCCCAAGCGCTTTTGCGTTTTCACAGCCGTTTGAAGCAGGAATACTTGCATATACATATGCGTTATTTGTAACAATCGCATCTTTACAGCCCAGCTCCTTTAGCTCCGCGCAAAGGCGCTGTGCCAATATTTTCTGTACATCGGTAGACGGGTGCGCTCCGCTTGTGTCTGATGCCTCGGTGTTTATTTTAACATATTCCAAAAATCTTTCGTAAGCTCGCATAATTATTAATTCTCCTTTTAATATTTAAAACAGGACAAGAGAGTATCTCCTGCCCTGTTTTTTTGTATCAGCAAGCGCCGGGCGCTGTTTCATATTGCTCTATATGCCGCACATCAAATACCGTGTGCCGCTGTAAATAATCTACCCAGCGTGCATATCCTGTTCCGTCGTGCATATGGTAGCCGTCTTTTTTAGAGGCTATATCAGCAGGCAAATATCCTGCTTCGTCGGCAAGCGCTTCTTCTAAATCCACATAGCTCATACCATTTAGAGCCGCCATTGAAGCTATCTGATTATTAAGTCCGCGTATCCGTTCATTGCTCATACCTGCTCTTGTGCCGTCCTTTGCCGCAGATATCGGTGGCATACCTTGAATATAAAATACGGTACTCGGTAAAAAATGCGCCTTTAATATCGGCAGTAAATCGTAATAATACTTCATTATCTGCTCATCTTTTTGGTAGCTTGGCAAAACATTTGTGCCGAGTAAAACATAAACCGCGTGTACGTTTTCTATAGGACGTGAAAACACCTCGTCTAAAATCGGTGCAGAGCCTCGCAAGCTAACATTATCCACAAAGCTCTTTGGCGAAGCGCCTATATATCCGTTTATCATAGCAATGCCTTCAAGTGCGCTGTCTCCGTACATACCAAACCCTTGCGTAAGGGAGTCTCCTATAAATAGTGCATTGCGAAAAAACTCTTTGCTCACCTTGCCGTTTTCAGGAAGCGCAAGCAAATGATAATCTTGTACAGGCTGCGCATCAATATTAATAGTACGCTCTAGCGGCAGCACCGTATTCCATACAGTAGAAACTACAGGCGTAGCATCAGCAGGTGGTGCAGGCGGCACGGGTACTGTCTCCGTAGGTACTATCGGAGTTATCGGCACCTCTTTATTAAGATCGTTTTTCGTCATCCATACTCTTATCCCTACATAACACGCAGCAAAAAGCAATGCCAAAATAAGCACAAGCATACCTACGCGTATGGCTATGCGTTTTGCTCTGCGGCGCTTTGTCTGCATACGAAATTCTTTATAAGTGGACATTATTCCCACGCTTTCCTTGTAATTCCAAAGCCCTACCCCAAATAAAATGGCGAGCCTGCAATATACATACTTGTTTTATCATACGCTGTATGCGTGATAAGATATTCCTTCCACGCGGCATATCCTGCACCGTTAAAATGTAAGCCGTCGCCTGCAGCTAAATCACTGCGCAGCAGCCCATCGTCTGCCGCAAACACGCTATGCAAATCTATATAATGATATCCGCGCTCATATGCCATTTTTGCAATGCGCTCATTTAACGTATTTATACGTTCGTTTGTAAGCCCCTTTTTCTCTGCCGATGCCGATATTGGCGGCATACCTTGTATATAATATACAATATTTTCGCCTAATTTGCTTTTTAGCGTGTCCAGTAAGTCATTGTAATATTTAATAATCGCATCATCTGTTTGCGATGATGCAAGAGCATTAGTGCCTAGCAAAATATACGCTTTTTTAGGTGCGGCAGCCACTATCTCGTCCATAGCCACCACCTCTGTGCCATCTTCTTTTTTCACCTTGCCGCTTATTAGCATTTGCGGTGTAGCGCCTACATATGCCGCATATTTTGCCTCTTTAATGCCGCTCGAATACACTTCAAAGCCGTGAGTAAGTGAATCTCCGATAAACAGTGCATCGGTAAAATAGCTCATATCCACACGTCCGTTTTGCGGCATTGTAATAAGCGAGCCTGTGATAGGTGTAAGCGTAATTGCATCCTTTGCCTGTGGCGCAGGGCCTATAAATCCTACCTCGCCCAAAAGCTCTGCACGCGATGATGCAAGCTGTGCTGCCTCAAAAGCCGCTTTGCTCGCTGCTAAAGATGCCGCTTTGCGCTTGGCAGGCGCCTCGATAACAGCAGTAATTACCGCTGAAACGCTTAATATCATCACCACCGTGGCAAGCATTATCGATACTCGTCTGAAAGTGCGTTTTATAGAACGATATCTGCGCTCTTTTGCATTGTATTCTCTATAATCAGGCATTTACTGCTCCTATAAATAAAATGAGATATAATAATCTATACCAAGATTATTATACCCCATTTTAATATATAGTTCAACCGTAATTAAATTATTCTTACTCTAATTACTCCTTCTACAGCCGATAATTTTTGCAGTAAATCTTTTTCTACTTTATCCTGTGTATCGAGCATTGTATAAGCGTAGTCCTTTTTGGATTTATTTAGCATATTTTCAATATTGAGCTTTGCCGCTGTGGTAACTGCCGTAATGCCCGACAAAATTCCGGGCATATTTTTATGTGCCACGCAGATACGTCTGCCGCCCGAGCTTGGCATACTAACGGTGGGGAAATTAACGCTGTTTAAAATATTGCCGTTAAGTAAATAATCCGTCATTTCATTTGCCGCCATAACAGCGCAATTATCTTCACTTTCAGGAGTAGACGCGCCCAAATGAGGAAGCGCTATAATGCCGTCGTGGCACAGCATTTCGTCCGTGGGAAAGTCTGTGATATATCCTGCTACTATGCCTGTATCAATGCCATTTAATAATGCCGCGCTGTCCACTAGCTCCCCGCGTGCAAAATTAAGTATGCGCACTCCGCGCTTCATCTGTGCTATTGTCTGCTTATTAATAAACCCTTTTGTCTCAGGAGTGCAAGGGATATGTAAGGTAATATAATCGCAGGTGGAGATAATATCCGCTACATTTAAGCAATGCTTTACACTGCGCGACAAGCTCCAAGCCGCCTCAATAGATAAGTACGGATCGTATCCATATACTTGCATACCAAGATGCGCCGCATCATTTGCCACCTTTACACCAATAGCTCCAAGCCCGATAACACCAATGCGTTTACCCAAAAGCTCAGGCCCTACAAACTGGCTTTTACCTTTTTCCACTAGCTTTGGCACATCTGCACCGCTACCTTTAAGTGTGTTTATCCAAGATACAGCACTCGCCGCATTGCGGCTAAGCATTACAAGAGCGCCCAGCACCAGCTCTTTTACAGCATTTGCATTAGCGCCCGGTGTATTAAACACCACTATGCCCTGCTCACTGCATTTATCTATAGGAATATTATTAGTGCCTGCTCCTGCACGCGCCACTGCAAGCAAGCTGCTTGGCAGCTCCATCTCGTGCATAGATGCACTGCGCAGCATAATGCCGTCAGGTGTATCGGTATCGTCTACCGTAAACAAGCTGCTTGGTAAAAGCGTAAGCCCTTTTGGTGAAATGCTGTTAAGCGTTTTTATTTTATACATAATTACTCTCTCCTATGCGTTTTCTTTAGCAAATTTGCGCATCAGCTCCACTAGCTTCTCTACGCCCGATTTTGGCATTGCATTGTAAATAGATGCTCTCATACCACCTACAGAGCGATGTCCTTTTAAGTTTACAAGCCCTTCGGCGGTGGTCATTTCGCAAAACTTTTTATCAAGCTCTGCGCTTGGAGACGTGAACGTAACGTTCATAATACTGCGGTCGCACTTGCGTACAGGAGCTTTATAAAAGCTTTGGCTATCAAGATAATCATACAAAATAGCGGCTTTTTCGTTATTGAGCTTTTCCATATTGGCAAGTCCGCCAATATCGTTTTCTATCCATTTAAGCACAAGC
>JAVWEG010000017.1:0-33464 GCA_036641735.1 Oscillospiraceae bacterium | reverse complement strand
GGCGCAAATGAACTGCTTTTAATTTATTCGTCCCCTACGGGGATAAGCTCGTGGCTTTGCCACTCGCTAACTGCCTAGTTATATTATGTCGCTTACGCGAGGTGGGGTTTATAATATGTATTAGCGCCTAAATAGGTATGTTCGGCTTTGCGCCGAACGACTTAGGCAGCGAATAAATTAAAAACAGCCCCTTTGCACCTATTCGGCGCAAATGAACTGCTTTTAATTTATTCGTCCCCTACGGGGATAAGCTCGTGGCTTTGCCACTCGCTAACTGCCTAATGTCAGTGCGAGGGGTGCGATTTTACATTCAATATTGCCTGTACTAAAGCTGTGGCTACTTGCCCTGCATATTGGCTCTCGGCTTCTTGCATTTTGCTTGCATCTTGTGTGGCTACGTAGCAAGGAGGCAGCTTGTTTAGCGTGAGGGTTGTTATGTTTTTGCGGCATTTATCACAAGTGCAGCAATGAAATTTTTCGATAGCGGAATCTAAGCGACTTTCCAATAAAATTTCCATAATATTAATAGGCTCTGCCTCGGGCGGCGCAGGAGCAAGGGTTTGCTCGGGCGGCTGTGCGTATTGTGGTGTAGGCCCCGGGATAGCCGCTTTGGCAGCAGGCGCTAAAGGCTCGGTCTGCGCATATACTGGTGCTTGAATAGGCTGCGATGCTGTGCGTTCCACAGGAGGCTCGTTATCGTCTGCAATAGAGGCTGTAGGCATAATTTTTTTATACATCAGCTCTTTGTCTATCTCTTTTTTACTCCGTGCCATTTGCTAAATACCCCTTTCAAGAAGCTCGTCTACAAAATGCGCATAATCTTTGGTGGCACCGTTTTTAGGAGCGTAGTCAAAAATCGACTTTTGCACGCTCTGAGCCTCACTTATCACTACGCTCATACGAATACTCGTGCGAAACAGCGGTATATTGAGCGATTTCGACAGCATTTGCGCTGTGCCTTGTATTTCACTGGCAAGTAAAGTGCGCACATTAAAGCGTGTGAGCAAAATACCTGCATATTCAAGCTTTGGGTTACAGTATGCCTTTACTCTTTGCACGGAATCGTGCAATTGTGCAAGACCTTGCAATGAAAAAATATCGGACGAAACAGGCACTATAATATAGTCTGATGCAGTGAAAGCATTTACTGTAAGTATGCCAAGATTTGGCGGTGTATCGATAAGTATATAATCATAATAAGGGTGTAGCGGCGCTATAGCATCACGCAATAAATATTCACGGCCGGAATTTGTAAATTCAAGCTCTATGCTTGATAAAAGTATGCTTGAAGAGATAAGGTCGGTAGATGGGGTATGTTGAATAGCGTGCTGCGCCTTTACTTCTTTTTTAAGCACATCATATATATTGGCAGATATTTCATTGTCGCCGTCTACACTGAAAGCGAGGTTGCCCTGAGGGTCAAGGTCTATTGCAAGCACACGAAACCCCTTGCATTTCATACCTGCGGCAAGGGCGCCGGTAGTAGTGGTTTTGCTTACTCCGCCCTTTTGGTTAGATATTGAAATCACTTTGCACATAAGCTCGTAGCTCCTTTTTATTACACTATATTTAGTATTATACAGGCAATAAGCCACTATTACAAGTGATTTGTTGCAAAAGTAAAGGCTAAAATTGCTATTTAAAAATATTTTTTATAAAATAGCTTAAGTTTACTAAATGTGGTACGATAACTAATGTAGAGAGAGTATATTTATATGATAATTTTGATGGAGGCGTGTAGCTATGAGAATTGAAAGGAATAATGTCTTGGCGCTGTATAAAAACGAAAAAGCAGCAGCAAAACAAGATGGGGCTGTACTGAATACGGCCACCGAGGGAAATGGCAAGACAGATAGGGTGTCCTTTAGCTCCGCGGCTACGCAAAAGGCACCTATAAGCCGTTTGGCACAGAGCGCAGCGGCAGAAATAGAGACAAATACGGCTTCTAAAGCTCACCTTGAGGATATTTCCAATAGTGTGAATAATGGCAGCTATTACGTGCCTACCGATAAATTGGTGGGTGCTATTATCGATGTTTTCGGATAATAGCTTCGAGAGGATAGGTTAATATTTATGAACGAACAATCTGCTGCAACCTTGCTTGGGTTTTTAGAGCAGTATTCAACATTTTTACAGTCAATGCTTGACAATGAAAAGGAAAAGCTTGCCGCGCTGCTTTCCAATTCTTTGCCGCGCATTGAGCATTGTATTCTTACAGCGCAAGCGGATACAAAGCAGCTTGAAAACTTGGAAAAAAAGCGTATGACATTGCAGCAAAATATAGGCTGCGGCGGATATACATTAGAGCAATTGGTTAACGAGGTGCCTGATAATACGCGCGCGCGTATGAGCGATTTATGCGCACAGGTACGCAATACTGTAGATGAAATACGTTTTCATAATGATAAATCGATGGATATAGCGCGCACAAACGTAAAGCAAATAAACCCCGATGCACTTGAAGCACAGCCAAAGCGGGATGCGGCGCATAACCCATATACTAAAGCGAAAAACGCAAAGCAGGCAGATGATACAGTCTCGATACTGGAGACGAAAATTTAGCAATCAGAAAACGGAGGCATTATATGAGACCAACATTTATGGGCTTTGAGACGGCTACGCGCGGTATGATGGCGCAGCAAAAGGCTCTCGATATAGTAGGCAATAACGTAGGCAATATAGGTGTTACGGGATATACACGTCAGCGTGTGGATATGGTGTCTATGGCATTATCCAATACAAACGGACGTTATGCCACTAATCCTACAGGCAGAGCAGGACAGGGAGTAAATGTAACGGGAATTTCTCAGATAAGAGACCCGTTTTTGGATAAACGGTTTCGCGAAGAATATGCGGACGTAGGATATTATAACAAAATAAATGATGTGCTTGGCGACATTGAAAGCGCAATAGACGAAATAGAGCCGAGCAATATGACAACAGCAATTGCCAATTTTAAAGATGCTTGGCAAAAAATGACAAACAAAGATCCTGTTACCACCAATACGGTATTGGCGGCTGCACGCACAATGACACAAGTGTTTAAGCAAATGGACACAAAGCTTAATTCTACTTGGAGCCAGCAAAAATACGACCTTGAAGTTAACGTAAACTCGGTAAATAATATTTTGTCGGGAATAGCGGACCTTAATAAAACTATTAAGGACGAAACGTTTAACAATATTACGGGCAATGCCAGCGGAGCGCCAAACGAGCTTTTAGATGCCCGTAATGTATTGCTTGATAAATTATCCGAGTTTGGTGATGTGCAGATAACCACTAATGAGGACAGCACCGTCACCGTAAAAATGGGCAAAGACGGACACACCGTGGTAGATGGCAATTGGAACGAATTGCTCACTATGCCTGTACTTGAAAACGGTGTAAAGGTGACAGATGTAAAATGGCAGACAGAGGGCAAAAGCGCTAATCTTACATCAGGCTCCATAAAGGCATCGCTTGATATGCTAAACGGCAGAGGAACAGCGGCGCAGCCTGTACGAGGAGAAAGCTTTGACAAAGGCATACTTTATTATAAAGATAAAATAGATACATTTGCCAATACATTTGCCAAAACATTTAATGACATAATACCGATATATGATGATTTGGGCAATGAAATAGGCAAAAAGCAGCTTTTCTCAATGGGTAGCGGAGAAGATTTTACGGCAGGTAATATTGATATCAATTCCGTATGGGCAGAAAACTCTAATTTTATGCTTGAAAATGCTCATAAGCCCGGCGAGGGTATTGATTACACAGACTTTGCAAACAGAGCTGTGGCAGCATTTACAAAAGAACAGAATTTTGGCGAATTTAAAGGCACATTTGATGGATACGTAAGCTTTTATTCTGTGGCAAATCTAGGCAATCAAAGGACGAATGTAACAAGCCGTTTTGAGTCTTGCAGTGAGATATCTGAAAATATATTAAAGAGCATCAGCGCTGTATCGGGTGTATCTATGGAAGAAGAGGGTGTGGATATGGTGCAATACACGAAAGCATATAATGCTATGGGACGTGTAATGACAGCACTTGACGAAGCACTGGATACATTGATAAGCAAGACAGGACTTGTGGGCAGATAATATGTGCCGCGTTTAGCGGAAATCAAGCTATAGGAGGGCATTTGAATGCGTATTACACATAATATGCTTACAAGCAATTACTTGTCGAGCGTAAATAAAAACTTAAAGAATTTATCGGGTTCTAACGACCGTTTGGGAAGCCAAAGAGCTTTTAATAAAGCATCGGAAAATGTGGCAGGTGCAGATAAAGCCTTGCGCGTGCGCCGTTTACTTACAGATAATGAGGCGGCAGTAACCACAATGGCAGACCTTGATGCGAGATATGAAGCAGCAGAAAACAGTATGAGAGCTATTAACGATATAGTAGGTACTGTTACAGATGACCTTATGCGCGGTATGAATGGCACAATGGACGTTGGCGACAGAGATAAATTAGCACGCGAAATAGAAAATTTGCAAGGGCACGTATTACAAACAATGAACGCTAAATACAGCGATAAATATATGTTTGCATCTTCGGGCAACAAAGATGGTTCAGCACCGTTTACAGTGGACGGAGCAGGGGCGCTTTCGTATAATGGCACACCGGTAGATTCGATGACACAGCTTAACGGCAAGCCGATGATGCCCGACGGAGTGACACCGATACCTTACAATAAACGCAATTACGTAGATGTGGGGCTGGGATTTGAGCTTTCGGGTACAGGAATGGATGCGGCAGCAGATCCGCGTACTGCTATGCCGAGTACGTTTTCGGGAGTGGAAACCTTTGGATATGGCAAGGACGAAAACGGTTTGCCTAAAAATGCGTATAGCTTGCTTGGCAAAATATCAAAGGATTTGCGCGAAGGAAATACAGCTAAATTAAGTATGGACTTAGATGCCGTAAAGAGTATGCAAAGTGATTTGCTGGTGCAGGTGACAGACGTAGGCAATCTGTGTAATTTTAACGAGCAAACTACCGGCCGTATGAAGAGCGATATTCTTAATTTGCAAGAGGTGCAAAATGCGGTGGAAGCAGTACCGCTTGAAAAAGAAATGATGGCAAACAAAGACTTTGAAATGTCTTGGATGATAACTTTACAGCTTGGAAGTAAAATATTGCCACAATCAATATTTAACTTCTTGAATTAATTAAACATACCATTATAAAGGGGGTGTAGAAATGCTATTATTGGAATACACGTCAAATCCGATACGCTATGAGATACAGACAACTCCGGCAAGCTTACAGCTTAATCAAGAATTACCCACTCATACAGTGACAAAAAGCGGTGGCGAATTAACGCAGCAAACACAGCACGCACAAATGAGGCAAGACAGCTATGAGCGCAGAGCGTCTATGGGAATGCGCGGTGTTTCTGCACAAACCCAATATATGAAGCAAGCAGGGCGTAGTGCAGCTTTAGCCGCCATTCGCAGCTATGCCGATATGGGCAACAGTGTACGTGATATTAACAAGGGCGCTAATATTCCCGACGCATATTACAACAAAATGATGCAAGAGCATTTGAGCGGGGAGCTTGGCTTTACACCTATTGCACCTGTAAATATTTCGTGGCAAGAGGGAGCGCTAAAGCAGCAGTATGAGGCGGCGCGAGTTGCTTTCGATTGGAAAACAGACAAGGGCAAGGCGAATTTTGTACCGGGAAGCTTTAAAATGAATATCACGCAATATCCTTCAATGTCGTTTAAATATACAGGCGGTTTTAATTACGTGCCGCGTTCAGCCGATCCAAATTACAACAAAGCCATATAAAAGATAAAGGGGAAAATGTAATGACCATTGATACGAGAGATTTTGGCAATTTAGACGTAAGCGAGGAGGGGATATTACATTTTCAAGCCCCTATATTGGGATTTGAAGGAAGCTGTGAATATGTGGTTTTGTATGACGATGAGCTTGGAGAGATGTTTTCGTGGATGCAGGCTGTAGATGATAAGGATTTGTGCTTTATCACCGTTGATCCACGTCTTGTAGACGAGAGCTATTCGCCGAGCTTGCCGGGTGCAGTGCGCCGTAAATTAGATTTGAAAAAAGGTGAAGAGCCTGTATTTCATGTACTTATTTCTATACCAAACTCTTTTAAGGATGCAACAGCTAATCTTAAAAGCCCTGTAATTATCAATCCTAAAAACAATAAAGCAATGCAGTTTGTGCTGGATGAGGATTATCCTGTACAGGCGCTTTTGCTCAAGGAGGAAGGCTAATGCTGATACTTAGCCGCAAATGTGGGCAGGTATTGCATATCGGAAACGATATTCATATCACAATTACCGAAGTGAGTGGCGACAAAGTAAAAATAGGTATAGATGCCCCAAAGGATATGAACATAGCAAGAGATGAGCTGCTACAGGTAGTGAGCGAAAACAAGGCGGCATCAATGAAGATAGATTCTTCTGACTTGAAAAGCCTTGCAAAGCAGCTTGAAAAAATAAGCCACCGCAAATAAAGCAAGAGGCATACTAAGAGTGAATGCCGCAGATAGCGGACACTCCCTTGTTGCCTCTTGCTTAATTACTTATATATATTATTGCAGCTCGGTATTTATCTGTCTGCGCGCAAAATAGCCCGCAAGTATTTCTTCGTTTTCAGGGGTAGAAGAAAGCACTTTGCATATAAGAATAGCCGAGTTTCGCATTACAAGCACGCGCTCCGTTACCTGTACAAGCATATCGTCGAGCAATAGGCTCATACCCTCGGCGGAAAGTGCTAAATAAGTGCCTTCGTCAATAAATTCCATAGTGCATATTTTAAGGATATCGGGCGAAATAAAACGCACAAAGCCAGAGAGCTTATCGCCCTTTTGCATATTAAAATGCGGTGGGGATACGCGGTAAATATCGGCAGAAAGATTGGCATTGGAATCAAAAATGCGATGCGCTTCTTTGAGCGTGGGGCCTGTAATGCCTATTACCTGAAGCAGACGGCGCGAAGATAAATACACTTGCCCTTGAAAGCGCTCAAGCTCACGCTCACCAAGGATACGTACTATATTTACAGTTTCGCCTATGCGAATAAGCGGCACAAAATCGCCTGTAAAATTAATAGTACCTGCTTTATCTTGAGATAAAAATGCTTGACCGTACTCTAAAAGCTTGCCATCTAAAGATTTAAGTACGCAAGAAAAATAAATGGGATTCATATAGCTTTTAAATGGCTCCCTTCATTAAACAATAAGAGGTGTATTATGACTGATTGCGAAAAAACAAGTGAATTACTGGATAAAAAGTACGAACTGTTTTTAGAATATGAAACACAAAGCCGCCTTGCTTTACAAGCAGATGACGATGATATAGATAATTATATCACAAAACGCGGTGATATAGCAAATATTATTGATGAACAAAGTGCTGAAATAAACAATATTTGCACAAAACCTTGTAATGCAAAGCTGGCACAGGCTGCATTTTGCACAGGAGACTATAGCGAGATAGCACAAGAATATATATATATATATGATAAGGCAAGCAAAATTTATGCGGTATTAAGCCGAATAGATGAGCTAAATATAGAGCTTACGGCGATGCTCGAAAGCAAAAAAGAGCATTTGCGCAAGCGGCTTGCTGCCACTAAAAATACACCTAAAATAGCAAGATACCTAAACACACTTAAAGGTACACCAAGCTCGGGTGATTATATGGGAGATAAAACAACTTAATGATAAAACACTTAATTTTAAAAATAACTGTCGATAATTATTATAAGAGAACATTTGTAAAACGAATTTACGAAGGGAGAGAACAATATGGCTATTAATTCACTTACACCTGAAAGCCACGGCTTTAGCGGTATGGTGTCGGGTATGGACACACAGGCAATGGTAGAAAAAATGCTGTCCGGTACTCAAACAAAAATAGATATGAAAACTCAACAGAAAGCAGTGCTTGCTTATAAACAGGGTATGTATCGTGATATGGCTACCAGGCTGAAAACGTTTCAAAGCACGTTTTTTAGCTTTACCAATAATGCTACGAACCTTTTGTCTAATTCGTTTTATAAAACAATGACGGCAAATAGTACCTCTAAGTTTTTTAAAGCACAAGCTACTACTGATGCCGCAGCAGGCAAATTTACTGTAAACAGTATAGAAAAGCTTGCTACTACACATAAAGAAACGGCTTCGATAAAGGCTTCCGGCAAGCTGGAGGGTGAGTTTAGCGCTGCAAAGCTTGAGGAATTGAAAAATGTAATTACCGATGATAAAAATGCGATTACTATAAGAGTAGGCGAGGGTGCTGACCAAAAGAGCGTAAAGATTAACGCAGGTAATCTTGTGGGCAAATCTAACGAGCAAGTGGCGGCAGAGATACAAAAAGCACTTACAGACGGCAATGCAAATGCTAAAGTGGAATACCTTAATGGCAAAATGCAAATTTTTGCCACGGACGGCAAATCTACGGTAAGCGTTAACGGCTCAGATAAATCCAATGTAATGTTTGGAGATATGAAGTCCGGCGCAGGCGGTGCTACGTTTACATTTGATTCAAGTAAAATGCTGCCGTCATATAATTTAACTTTAGATGGAATATCCAAAAACATTACAATAAATCCTATAACAAATAATGCGGACGGTACATTTGGCACGGTCGGCATCAATGAAATAGCAGCTCAGCTTTCGCAAGGAGCGCAAAATGCGTTTGGCGCAGGTATTTCCGTTACGGCAAATCAAGGTAAGATTACATTTAACGTTACCAATCCTACTAGCAAGCTTACAGTAAATGCGGAAAAAGAAGTGATGGACACACTTGGAATAAAGCAAGGACAGTCCAATAAAGTGCTGATTAACGCTGCAATTAAGGATATCAATTTTGACAAAGCGATAACAGGTAATATCCAAAAATTTAAAATTAACGGTGTTGATTTTTCGTTCGATTCAAGCAATTCACTGACCGATATTATTGCGGATATCAATACGAGCAAAGCAGGCGTAAAGATTAGCTACGATTCATATTCGGATAAATTCAGTATTGAATCCAAGTCTCAAGGCACACTTGCAACAGGTGCAGGCAATGCGTTTACTATGTCACAAACAGAGGGCAATTTACTTACATCTATGTTTGGTGTAAAGGCGAGTGGAAACTATTCATCTATGCCGCTTTCCAATGCAGCAGAGCAAACAGCTAGCTTCGATAAAGCAACTTTTAATTTTGCAGGCGGAGACGTAAGCATTAACGTAAACGGTGTGAAGAAAACATATACATTAGCTGCTACTACAGATGCAAAAGCTCTTGTAGATGAGCTTAACACAAAGCTGAAAAAAGATTTTCCTGCAAAAGAAACTATTAACGGTGTAGAAACCGAAAGCGCACTTGTAAAGTTTGAGCTTAATGCAGCAGGCGACGGTGTAAGCATTACATCGCTTGATGCCGAAGTTCAAAAAACGATTTCCGTAGATGGCGATGGCTTGAAGGCTCTCGGATTTTCTCAAGTGGTAGACGGCAATACTAAGATGAGCGAGCTTGGCTTTGAAGATTTTAAATATACAGCCAACGGTGTGGATATCAATGTTAGCAAAAATGCTACTTTAGATGAATTTTTAGCGCAGCTTTCCACAGCAAGCGGCGGTAAAGCAGAGCTTACTGCAATGGGGCAACAGCCGTTTATTCGCATTGCAGGTGTAAGTATTCCGATGACGTTCCCACCTGCGGTAAGTGACAGTCTGTTTGGCGCAAATGTAGATGAACAGGGTGCCGCTGATGCGGTAATCAATGTAGAAGAAGCGGGGCAAAACGCTTTAGCTACTATTAACGGAAAACAAATAGAGCGTTCATCGAACACGTTTATGGTGGACGGTGTTAACATTACACTTACTGCCACCACAACAGAGGCAGAAGATGTTACCATTACACAGGATACAGACAAGATATTTGACACAGTAAAAAAGTTTGTAGAAGAATATAACAAGCTGACAGATGATATCAATGAGTTGTTGAAAGCTGAGGTAACGCATAAAGACTACGCACCGCTTACTGCAGCACAAAAAGCCGCTATGAGCGATAAAGAAATAGAAGCGTGGGAAGCCAAGAGCAAGGGCGGCTTGCTGCGCGGAGACTCTACGCTCACTAATGTTTTATCCAGCTTGCGCAGTACATTGTACACTAAGCCCGAAAATGCCACTACATTATATCAGCTTGGTATTACCACTAACGATTATTATGGTAAAAAAGACAATTTGGCTATCGATGACGAAGCAGACCTAAAGGCAAAAATAGCAGCGAACCCTGAGGCTATAGCAAAGCTGTTTACAGATGCTGAAAATGGGCTTGGCACTTTGATGAATAATGCCATAGATAAGGCTGCAAAGCCTACAGGCTCGCCTCCGGGCAGCTTAGTGAGTATGGCAGGAGCTAAGGGCTTCCCGGACAACGACAGCACTATTGCCAAGCAAATGAAGCTTATAGATGACAGCATAACTTCACTGAATAATAAATATGCCAGTGAGTATGACAGATATTGGAAGCAATATAATAATATGGAAATGATGTTGCAAAAGATGAATTCCCAAAGCTCGTGGATGGCACAGCAATTTGCAGGTTAGGAAGGTGAATGATTATGTATAATCCATATATAAGGTACACAGAGCAATCTGTAATGACGATGACAAACGGAGAAATGCTTGTGCGACTGTACGATGAAACCGCAAAGCAGATGAAGCAGGGCATTGCGTTTATTGAGGATAATAATGTGCTTGCAGCAAATAAATCGCTTACTAAAGCGCATAGCATTTTAAATTATCTTACCACTACGCTCGATCATAAATATCCGATATCTCAAAATTTGGCGAGCTTGTACGACTTTTTTACAAGGCAAATAATAGAGGGCAATGCGCGTATGAATGCAGCGCCTATTAAAGACGTATTGCCTATGGTAGAGGAGCTGCGCGACACCTTTGCTCAAAGCGAAAAAATAGTGCGTATACAGCAAGGACAGCATCACAATCCAGTTACAACACTTGCGGCAATAGGATAAATAATATATAATATAGGAGCTACTGCAAAACAACATTGCAGTAGCTCCGCTTTGCTTTTTAATGAGTACCATCACTATAAAGGAGTACATATGCGAATAGATAAATACATAGCTGCGGCGAAGGGCTTTACGCGTAGTGAAGCGCGCAAGGCAATAGCAAGTGGGCTTGTGCGTTTAAACGGTGCAGTGTGCAAGGACTCGGGAGCGCAGGCAGATGATACATCAGAGGTGCAATATAAAGGCGTAACTTTGAGTGCAGATGAATATATATATATTATGCTTGATAAGCCGCTTGGCGTAGTGAGCGCCTCGCGCGACAAAAACGATATTACTGTAGTAAGCCTTGTGCAAAACGATTATCCGAACAGAGAGCTGTTTCCGGCAGGCAGGCTGGATAAAAACAGTACAGGCTTTGTGCTTATTACCGATGACGGAGATTTTGCACACAATATATTAGCACCTCGTCATCACGTAAGCAAAACATATGAAGTAGAGCTGGATACACCGCTTACAAGCGAGATGATATCGGCATTTGCAAACGGGGTTACTTTGGCGGACGGCACGCATTTGTCTGCGGCAGTGGCGGAGCATATGCAAAAAGATAATATGGCGCGCGTAGTACTAAAGCAAGGGGTGTATCATCAAATAAAGCGTATGTTTGGTGTATATGGTGCAGGAGTAAATGCTTTGCGACGTGTGGCTATAGGCGCGTTAGAGCTTGATAGCACGCTAGGCAGCGGCGGATACAGGGCTATTACTGCAAAGGAACTGGAAAATATTACGTGGCTATGATAAACTTAAATTTCAAAATTTACACACATTTAGATTGTATTATGTGTACAGGCAAGAGCGTTTACCCTTATTTAGTTAAATTGTGGAGAGCTCTTTATGTATTACACAATAAATTGCAAAACTATTTGTTGAAATATGTTGCAAAAGTCATAAACATTGTGTAAAATAGAGAGCATAGGGATATCTTATTGTTCAAATTCACAAGTGCTTGCATTATTGCAGCTCAAAGAAGGGAAACGGGAATTATGGCTAACAGAGTTTTTCAGGGCGTAGTGTACCAAATGAAAGATGCTATAGATAGAATGGTGGGAGTAGTAGACGAAACAGGCACCATCATCTCTTGCTCTGACTTAAACCGTATAGGCGAAGTGCGCGAAAGTATCGCATCGGATCGTCTTACGGCAGGCGACTCATTTACACGTGAGGGCTACACCTATCATCTTTTCAGCTCCAACAAGCGTAACGATTATGCGGTATTTGTGGAGGGGACAGACGAGTCTGCCACCAAATACGCGGCATTGCTTGCCATCAGTATGCAAAACATAAAGCAATATCACGATGAAAAGTTTGACAAGGCTAATTTTATTAAAAATGTAGTGCTTGACAACATTTTGCCGGGTGACATTTACGCAAAAGCGCGCGAGCTGCATTTTGCCACAGATGTATCACGCGTGGTGCTGCTAATACGTGTAACAAGCGGCACAGACATTTCGGCATACGATGTAGTGAGCAGCCTTTTCCCCGATAAACAAAAAGATTTTGTGTTTAATATTTCCGAAAACGACACTGTGCTTGTGAAGGAAATTAAGCGCGGAATAGACCAGCGCGATATAGAAAAGCTTGCTTCCAGTATAGTGGATACACTCAACGGTGAGCATTATATCAAGAGCGTGGTGGGCATAGGCACGCCAATAGCAAATGTAAAGGATCTTGCGACAAGCTTTAAAGAGGCACAGATAGCTATGGAAGTGGGCAAGGTGTTCGACACAGAGCAGTCCATTATCAGCTATGATAATTTGGGGATTGCCCGTCTTATCTATCAATTGCCTACTACTCTGTGCGAAATGTTCTTAAAAGAAGTGTTTAAGCAAGGCAGCATAGATTCACTTGATGCAGAGACTTTGTTTACAATACAGCGCTTTTTTGAAAATAATCTTAATGTTAGTGAAACAAGCCGTGGCTTGTTCGTACATCGTAATACTTTAGTGTATCGTCTTGAAAAGATTAAAAAGCTTACAGGGCTTGATTTGCGCGAGTTTGACGATGCAATAGTGTTTAAAGTAGCATTGATGGTAAAAAAATATTTAAGCGCCAATCCCGCTAAATATTAGCAGCCAAAACGGGCGCACCGAATAACGGAGAGCCCGTTTTTCATATCAATGTTTTGCTTTCTCAAAATAGCAAAGGAGACATATATGATACAATTTAACGCAGTAAAAAAAGTGTATACCGGCGGAATAGTGGCATTGCACGACGTGGACATAGATATAAAAAAGGGTGAATTTGTGTTCGTACTCGGACATTCCGGCGCAGGTAAATCCACTTTTCTTAAGCTTATTTTGCGTGAAGAGGTAGCCACAGAGGGTACTGTTATAGTAAATGGATATAATCTTAACAAAATAAAGCAGCGCGACATACCATATATGCGCAGAGGACTTGGAGTGGTGTTTCAGGATTTCCGCCTCATTCCTACAATGACAGCATACGAAAACGTAGCGTTTGCGATGCGCGTTACCAATATTCCCGAAAAGGAAATAAAGCGCAGAGTGCCATATGTATTGGGGCTTGTGGGGCTTGCCAATAAGGCATACAGCTTGCCTTTGGAGATGTCGGGCGGCGAACAGCAGCGTATAGCGCTTGCGCGTGCGCTTGTACATTCGCCGCAAATTATAATAGCCGATGAACCTACGGGCAATATTGATCCGGAGCTTTCCGTAGAGATAATGGAGCTTTTGCAGGCTATTAATTCCGTGGGTACTACTGTAGTAGTGGTTACTCACGAGCAGGAGCTTGCGCATCGTTTTAATAAACGCATTATCACTATAGACCACGGTGAGGTAGTGAGCGACTCCACGGGATTGGAGGCACAAAGCATATGAAATTTTCAAGCTTTAAGTATTTAGTAAAACAGGGCTGGCACAGTATGATAGCTAATCGTCTTATGACCTTTGCATCGTTTGGTGTGCTTACAGCTTGCCTTGTTATCACGGGTGTAGCGGCGCTATTGTCCACTAATCTCAATAGCTTTATGACGTATCTTGGCAGCCAAAGCGCGGTAGAAGTATTTATATCAGACGATGCAGACGATGCGGCTACTGCCAATATTGAAAGTACAATTAAGAATATGGGCGAAACAGTGCGCGCATATGTTTATATATCCAAAGAAGCCGCTGTGGCGGAGATGCAAGAGGAAATGGAAGAATATGCAAGCGTATTAGAGGGCTATGCAGGGGCAGGTAACCCCGAAAATCCGCTTCCTGCTTCATTTAGAGTAACAGTGCAAAATCCTGAGGACGTAGAAAGCGTATCTAAAACCTTGAGTACTTGTGCAGGTGTAAAAAGAGTGAAAACACCGACAGAGCTGTCTACGGTGCTTGTAAATATGAAAAAAGTAGTAAATATTGCAGGTATCGGCTTAGTGCTTGTGCTTGCGGTAGTAAGCATAGTAGTTATCAGCAATACCATTCGGCTTACGGTATTCGCAAGGCGCAAGGAAATTAATATTATGAAGTTTGTCGGCGCGACTAATTCGTTTATTCGCTTGCCGTTTTTCGTGGAAGGCGTTACGGTTGGCGCATTATCGGGTATTTTATCCAGTATTATTGTATGCTTTTCGTACAGTATGGTATTGAGGTATTTTGCTACACCTGAGGCATCGTGGCTATCGCTGTTTACCTCTTGTGTATTGCCTATAAATGTGGTGTGGCCGTATGTAGTGGTAGGGTTTTTGCTGTTTGGTGTAGTACTTGGCAGCGTAGGCACTACTTCCAGTATTCGTAAGCATCTTAAAGTATAAGAAAGGTGGACAAGCACTTGCAAAACAAAAAACTTATTCGTATAATATGTATGGTAATAGCCATATTAATGGCTACTACTGTTATTGCTCCGCTGGTATTGCAGGCAGCGGCCGCCGATAAAGGCACAGAAATAAAGCAAAAGCTAGATGAACTGGCGGCAGAAGTAAAAGAAAAAGACAAAGAGATAGCTGCCACAGAAAATAATAAGAAAAAAGCGCAGCAAACGCGCAATGCTTATGCGCAAAAGGCAGATTTACAAAAACAGCAAATCACTATTTTAACGCAAAATATAGAGGATACCACAGCGGCTCTCGAGCAAAAACAAGCTGAAATATCAGCAAAAATATTGGAAATTGCCGATAACAAGGCAAAGTTTGAAGAACGCTTAGTGGCAATATACGAATCTAACGACCGTAGCGGACTATCTACGATACTTGGTGTGAAAGACTTTAGCCAGTTTTTGCGTGTATCTGAAAATTTACAGCATATTGCGAAGCACGATACGGATATGCTTAATTTGATGCGCACACAGCAAGCGGAGCTTGAGGCTCTTGCCGCCGAAATAGATGCGCAGCTAAAGGACTTGGAACAGCAAAAAGCTGAAGCAGAGCGTATAAAAGCTGCGTATGAGCAAAGTATGATAAAGGCGCAAAAAGATATGGAAGCTGCTGCTGCATTAAAAAAAGAGCAGCAAAAGGAACGAGAAGCTACAGAGGAAGAACGCAAGGAATATGAACGCAAATGGATAGAATGGGTGTCTCAGGATACACAGGGCGGCGCATTTGTGGGCGGTGAATTTATGTGGCCTTTACCGGGACGCTACAGTCTCAGCTCCGGCTTTGGCGAGCGTGCAGATAATCACCGCGGTATAGATATACCTGCACCTACAGGCACACCTATATATGCGGCGGCGGCAGGTACTGTATCTACTGCGGCGCATTGGACGTATGGCACTTGCGTAAAGATATCACACGGTGGCGGTGTGGTAAGCGTATACGGACATATGTCTGCAAGGGCTGTGTCTGATGGGCAAATAGTGGCAAAGGGCGATAAAATAGGATATGTAGGCAGCACAGGGCAATCTACAGGTGCGCATTTGCATTTTGAGATAGACGAATACGGCACACCTGTAAACCCGATGAAATATGTAACTAAATAGTTACTATAGGAGAGCAATATGAATAAAAAGATTTCGGTAAATTTAGCGGTTGCCATTGCGCTTATAGCAATGACGGTTACATTCTCCATCACTATGATTATGTCGATGAAGATTTTTGATAAAACGGTATCGTCGGTACGTGAAAAAGAGATAATGTATAATAAAATTGCCGAGATTGACAAACGTGTACGCGCCGATTATTTTGGTGAAATACAAGATTCGGCATTGCTGGATATGATGAGCGCAGGATATATGGCAGGTATTGGAGACGGTAAAAATGCCAAATATTACACCACAGCGCAATATCAAGAGCTTTTGGATATCCAAAACGGCAAGGTAGTAGGTGTAGGCATAGATGTAGCAAAGCTTGCGAGCGGATATGCGCGTGTGCTACGCGTGTATGCAGATTCTCCTGCCGCGGCAGCAGCCATTGAAAAAGATTTTACCATTACCAAAATAGGTGATATAGACGTAAAAACACTTACAATAGACCAAGTACAGGCGCTTTTGCGCGGAGAGCAGGGTACGGACGTAACGATTACCTATATTAATATGATGGCGGAGGAGCAGCCTCCTGTAGTGTTGCGCCGCACACCATACGAAACAAAGAGCGTAGAGTATCAGATGCCTGAAGGCAAAAAAACAGGATATGTGAAGATATTAACTTTTAATAATAAAACGGCTGCCGAAGTAGATGCCGCTGTGCGTGATTTGCAGGATAAAGGTGCCAATGCGCTTGTATTTGATGTACGTAATAACGCAGGAGGCTTATTGCAGGGTGCTGTGGATACAATAGATGTGCTATGCCCGTCGGGTGCTATAGGCTCTACAGAGGATAAAGACGGAATAGTGCGCAGTCTCGGATTATCTGATGCAAGTGAAGTAAAAATACCAATGGTGGTGCTTACCAATAAAGATACAGCCAGTGCGGCGGAGCTATTTGCTACGTCTATACGAGATTTTGGTAAAGGAAAGCTTGTGGGAGTGAAAACTTACGGCAAGGGTACTATTCAGTGCGCCCCTGTAAGGCTTGCGGATTCGTCTGCTATATCGTTTACCACGGGCAAATTGCTTACATCTAAAGGCGAAACCTTTGATGGCACAGGGCTAATACCTGATGAGGAAATTGCGCTAAAGCCCGAAGAGGAGCAAAACTTTTTAGATTTCACTATGGAAAGCGATCCACAGATATTGCGAGCTATAGAAGTGGCACAAAGCTTGCGCACTAAAGAGGACGTAGCTAAAGGAATTGCACCTAATAGCGATGCCGTTTCTTCATCCAAAGTTACATCGGCATCTCAAGGCGCAGAGAAATAGACAATGAATTTAACTGATTTAGGATATATTCGCTCTTTATGCGACCGTTACGGTTTTAATTTATCAAAGGGATTTGGGCAAAACTTTATAGTAAATTCAGGTATTTGCCCTAAAATAGTTGATGCTTCGGGCATTACAAAGGAATGGGGAGTGCTTGAGATAGGCCCCGGTATTGGTGTGCTTACTCAAGAGCTTGCTAAACGAGCAAAAAAAGTAGTGGCAATAGAGGTAGATACTCGATTGCCGATACTTTTAAAGGAGACTCTTGCCGATTTTGACAATATAAAAATAATTACGGCAGACGTATTAAAGTGCGATTTAAAACAGATTTTGCAAGATGAATTTGGCGATATGCCTGTGGCTGTATGCGCCAATTTACCGTATTATATTACAAGCCCTATTTTAATGAAACTGCTTGAGGAGCGCCTTGCAATAGAGCAAATTACTGTAATGGTGCAAAAAGAGGCGGCACAGCGCATATGCGCTGAATGTGGCACGCGTGAAGCGGGCGCTATCAGCTATGCTGTGCATTATTATTCACAGCCGCAACAGCTTTTTAGTGTACAGCCCGGTAGCTTTTATCCGCCGCCGCGCGTAACAAGCGCAGTTATCCGCCTAAAGGTGCATAAATCGCCCCCTGTATTGCCGTGCAGCACCGAAAGAATGTTTATGGTGATAAAGGCAGCTTTTTCACAAAGACGTAAAACTGCCGCAAATTCAATATCAAGTGGACTTGCTTGCAATAAACAAGACGTAATATCGGCATTATTAAAGTGCGATAAAGAAGTAAATGTGCGCCCTGAGCAATTGACACTGGAAGATTATGCAAAGATTAGCAATTTGATTTAAATTTGATGAAAATAGTACTTGATTTTTTTGTAAGCTTTTGATATAATAACAAAGCACTCACAATTTACGGGTGTGTAAGGAATATATGCTGGCGTAGCTCAGTTGGTAGAGCAGCTGATTTGTAATCAGCAGGTCGGGGGTTCAAATCCGTCCACCAGCTCCATTTATTCCTTACAATAAGGGAGAGTTCCCGAGTGGCCAAAGGGGACAGACTGTAAATCTGCTGCTTTATAGCTTCGATGGTCCGAATCCATCCTCTCCCACCAAAATATAAACCGATAAATTTCTATATGAAGTTTGTCGGTTTGTTTTTTTTATTGCAATTTTTTGCTTTATGCGCTTTTTATGTGTAAAACAGTGCAAAACAGCTCATTTTACGTTTTATAAACGGAGAATGAGCTAATTTTTTTGTGCCGCTTTTGCAAAAAGCCTAACGAATATAGACAATCACTAGCTTTTGCGTTTTAAAATTAATTTGAAACAGCAAAATAGACAATATATTTGCACATTTTATATTGTTTTGTACAAATATGCTGTAAACCAATTGACAGCTACTCTTGCAGGTGCTAGAATTACAGACATAGAAGTATTACCTGTAATACCGCAGACGATAGTAAGTGGGTTTACGTAGCCTACTGCTTAAAAAAGGAGGCAGAATTAGTGAAAAACAGCAAAACAAACGATAAAGCGCCAATATGGCGCTGCGCAGATTTTTATGTAGCGACATTTATGCTTGTTGTTTCTGCTGTTGCCGCGTGGCAGATAGCAAGCATTGAAGTACCGCAGAGCAGGCTTTTGCCGATAATAACATTGATGTTGTTAATAGCTTCGGCTGCGTGCTTATTATGGCGCACCATACGCGGCGAGCGAGTTACTAACGCATTGCTATTACTGTTTACACGCAGAGAGAGCGTTTTGCTCGCAATGATTTTGGCGGATTATCTACTTATTAACATTTTAGGGTTTTACACAAGTGCATATATTTTTTTAGTGGCATCGTTTTTGTATATTGACGGAAGCTATAAAAAGAAAACAATAATAAAGTCGCTAATTGCAAATCTTGTTTTTGTTGTAGTATTATATGTGGGATTTTCGGGATTTTTGCAATTAGTTTTGCCGCGCGGATTTATTATTTAGAAAAGAGGGGAAGTACAAATGTTAATGGAGGTTTTGACCTCGGTATTTAACCCAATGACTTTATTGTATATGATGTTGGGTGTAGTACTAGGCATATTTTTCGGAGCAATGCCGGGGCTTAATGGGCCGATAGGAGTAGCGCTGCTGTTACCGCTTACTTATGGGCTTTCCCCGAGTAATGGGCTGCTTATGCTATCGGGGCTTTATATGGGAGCTTCATTTGGCGGCTCTATTTCGGCAATTTTGCTCAATTGCCCTGGCACGGGCGAAGCATCTTGCACAGCACTCGATGGCAATCCTTTGGCAAGACAAGGGCGAGCCAAAGAAGCACTTTATTATTCGGTTTTGTCCAGCGCTATCGGCGGTATTTTCGGTGTGCTGATAATGATATTCTTTACACCTATTTTGGCAGATGCTGCGCTAAAGTTTGGCCCGCCGGAGCTGTTTTTAGTGTGTATGGCAGGGCTTGCGGTAGTGGGCAGCTTAATGGACAAAAGCATTAGCAAAGGATTTTTTGCAGTAGGATTTGGATTATTGCTCTCTATGGTGGGTATGGATACAATGACGAGCAATTACCGATTTACATTCGGAATGTACCCTATGCAGTCAGGTCTTAATTTAATACCTGTAACTGTAGGATTTTTTGCACTTTCGGAAATGATGAGCTTAATGGGGAATAAAAGCGGAAGTATTTTAGAAGTGCCAATGCAGGATATAAAGGCGCGCACAGTACTTAAAAACTTGTTTACAAAGCATTGGAAAACTTTAACGAAATCGTCGATAATAGGAACTATAGTTGGTATATTGCCCGGCACAGGCGGTGCAGTGGCAGCTTTTGTATCATATGGTGAAGTGCGCCGCAGTGCAAAAGCAAAAGACCGTGCAAGCTTTGGTAAAGGTAATATAGATGGCATTGTGGCACCTGAAAGTGCAAATAACGCAGCCGTGGGCGGCAGCTTTGTGCCGTTGCTTGCACTCGGAATACCGGGCTCTGCTACATCTGCCATTATATTTGGCGCTCTTACGGTACACGGATTACTGCCGGGACCAAAACTGTTTTTGGAACACGCGGATATTGTGAACACATTGATGTATGGGATGCTTTTAACAGTTGTGGTTATGGCTGTAGTTGGCATATTTGGTGTTCCTCTGTTTTCCAAAATTTTAAAAGTAGATGTAAAATATATAATTCCTGCGGTGGTGGTATGCAGCTTACTTGGCGCGTACAGTGCGCGCAACAGTATGTTTGATGTAGGTGTAGCTATAGTTTTCGGTATAATCGGTCTATTTTTCAAAAGAGCGAAAATACCTACTGCACCCGTGATTTTAGCTTTAATTTTAGGAAATATGGCAGAAGGAAATTTGCGCCGTTCAATGATTACGGCAGGAGCAAAAGGCGTAAATTTGGCACAATACATTTTTGTTCGTCCGCTTTCTGTGGTAGTGTTTGTACTGTTACTAATAGTACTTTATACTAATTTCAAAAGCACTTTTATGAAACAAGCCAAAGTTGAAGAAGAAACGGCCACAGAAAATTTTGAAAGTTAAAAAACGCTGCGTAAAATACGAAAAAAACACGAGCAGTTGACAACAAAATAAATGAATGATATTATGAAAGTATAACTTGTATAACAAGTAAGATAGATGGTTTGAAAAAGAATGTAACGTAGGAAGGGCGAATGAACAATGTTGAGCGTAGGAAAACAAACCGTTTCTGATGAGGTGCTTTCACGATTAATGTCAGACATTGAAAACAAAACTCTGAAACTTGGAGATAAAATTCCATCGGAAAAAGAATTGTGCGAAAAATATAATGTAAGCAGAGTGAGCGTGCGCAGTGCAATACAAAAGCTGCAAGCGCAGAGCTTTGTGAGAACATATCCCGGCAAAGGTACATATGTTATTTCGGATACAGTACAAAATGCAGGAATTATGGGACAAATTGAGATGAGCCGCGAAGAATATCTGTATTTTATAGAGCTGAGACAGGCACTCGAATTTAAAAGCGTGGAGCTAATGGCGCAGCGCGGCACAAAACAAGACTTAGAGGAGCTTCACGAGGCGTTATTGCAGATGGAGAAATCTGCCTCTAACAGTGTAAGCTATACCGATGCCGACCTTCGTTTTCATATCGCGCTTATCCGTGGTTCACAGAATAAATTATTTTATCAAATTTTTATGAGCTGCCGAGATGGATTTTGGAATTATCTTTGGGAGATGAACAGGCTTATAAAAAATCAAAGTCGATCGCTTCAAAATCACCAAAATATTTATGCCGCACTAATGCGGAAAGATGGTGCCGCCGCAAGAAAAATTATTGAGCGCACCTTAGAAGATAACCTAGAAAAGTTTTATGGTGCGCTTACTACAGAAGGGAACTGAGCTAATGAAAATCAGTAAAATCCACACACACCGTATGATTTTGCCGAATGCGCGTTGGATATTTGTAGAAATTATAACAGATACAGGGAAATCCGGCTGGGGAGAGGCAACAGACAGTTGTGATGAATTTGGGCTTGCGAACCTTATTGAGGAAGAAAGTAAACAACTCATAGGAAAAAACCCGGAGGACGTAATGGCTTGTACAGATGAATATTTTCATTGGAAATATCCATCACGCAAAATTATCCGAACCTACGCTACAGCTTGGAGCGCTTTAGATCAGGCACTTTGGGATTTGAGCGCTCAATCTAAAAATATGCCGCTTTGGAAGGCACTTGGCGGACGAAACACCAAAAAAATACCGCTATATGCCAATTTAAACAATGCAATTCGCAATGATAGACGTCCTGAGGCATTGGCGCAAAATGGGCAAAAAGCACTTTCGCAAGGCTTTAAGATGATAAAATGCACTCCATTTGATGAAATTAATCCAAGCCAATTTGATGCAAGCTTTGATGCAGGCTTTGAACGCTTTGATGCGTTAATGCAATATGCTGATATTAAACAGGTGTCAATTGATTGTCATCAGCGGTTTGAACGTCATAATCTTGCAAGAATGTGCGAAAAATTGCTTAGTGAATACGGCACACCGTATTGGCTGGAAGATCCTGTGGATATACAAGATTTTGAGACTATGCATTTAATGAATAAGCAGTATCCGCAGATAAGATGGGCGGCTGGCGAAGATGCACTGCATTTGAAAGCTATATACACTACGATGAAGTCGGGCTGCTATGAGGTTTTGATGCCTGACGTGAAGTTTATAGGCGGAGACAGCGCGGTACGTGCATTAATACCTATGGCAGAGGAAACGGGATTTGCCGTATCTATGCACAATCCAAACGGGCCTATATCTACAGCACATTCAGCGCATTTGATGACACTTTGCAGAAAAAATGTACCTTTGGAATATCCGTTTGCTTCTGTTGCCAATCGTGAGCTTCTGACAACGCCTACAGAATGTGTAAAGGACGGCTATTACCATTTAAACGATGAGATAGGGCTTGGCATAAAAATTGCCGATACTGCGCTGCGAGAATACGGCGAAACATTTATAAATGGCAGGTTTTGCGCATATAGCACTACTTAATGTTCGGCATTAAGTTAATAAAAATCATTTAATTTTAAAACAAATATTTAATAATTAAAAAATGTTGCTATCCTCAGATGACGGCAGTTTATTTCGTGTTGCTAAATTTTGGATAAAATCATTTACAAAGTAGCAGATATTACAAATTATGATGACAGAAACATATCCGATTACAAACGAATAAATGTATTTATACATAATAAGGGGGATTTATAATGAAAAAGTTTTTAGCATTTATTATGGCACTATCTATGATGTCGGTAATGTTTGTGGGCTGTACACAAAACAAAACTACATCTACAGCAGCACCTGCACAGAGCGAACAAGCAAAAAGCGAAGCGCCAAAGGCTGATCCGGCTGCAAATTATCCGGAAAAAAATATTCAACTTATTGTACCTTATTCTGCCGGAGGCGGAACAGATGCACTTTCAAGGCTACTTGCAGCAGCTCTTGAAAAAGAACTTGGCAAACCGGTTATTGTAGTAAATAAGGGCGGCAGTATGGGGCAAATTGGGCTTACCGACCTTGCCAAAGCAAAACCTGATGGATATACATTGGGAGTGTTAACTAATAGTGACCACGCTATTGTACTTTCCAGCAGCAAAAATCTTGAATACTCGTATGATAGCTTTGAACTAATTGCAGGTATAAATACTACTTCAAGTATTTTGATTGCGAGCAAGGAGAGCGGACTGAAAACGCTTGCCGAAGTAATAGATTATGCTAAGGCTAACCCGAAAAAGCTGACTGTAGCGGTGTCTGGCCCTGCGTTTATTATGTATGTAAAACAAATCGAAAAGATTTTGGGCGTGGAATTTACAATGCTTACTTATGACGGTGCAGGAGACAGTATAAACGCTGTAATGGGCGGACACGCAGACCTTGCTATGGCAGACAAAAAATTCCATTCGCAAACTACACCTAAAGGCTGTGTTTCTTTGGTAAGCTTTGCAGATAAAGCTCCGGATGTATTAGAGGGTAAAGTACCTACTATGCTAGAGCTTGGCTTTGATTATACAGCAGACCTGTACAGAATGATTGGCGCACCGGCAGGCACTCCTAAGGAAATTCTTGCAAAGCTAGAGGCCACCATTAAAAAAGTAAGCGAAGAACCTGATTTTCAAGAGAAAATGAAAAATATAAACGAAATATATCAATGGAGAAGCACAGAAGATATCAATAAAACGGCAAAGAAAGATTTTGACGAAATAAAAGCATTGCTAGATGCAAACCCTGGGATGTTAGGATAAATATTGTAGTAATAATTTAAGATTTGCTCGTTTCTGGTCATTGTAATAGCGCTAATTATAAAAGCCTGATTGATATTTTCAATCAGGCTTTTAAGTTGTTGCGAATAATATAAGCGCAAAAGGGACAAAATCTATTTATTTTTAAAAGTATGACTTTTATTTACAAAATCTATTGCAAAGCATTTACCGATATGGTATAGTTTTAAATATCGAATTGTTTTTAAAAACAACTCACATTCAAAGGAAGTGTAAACACTATGCCGCAAGCTGATAATGAATTAGAAATTGATATAAAGAGTGAGCAGAATAAAGACGTAAAGCAAGATACGGATTTACTTAAAAGCAGTAATTTGCATTTCACAATGCGCTTGCGCCTTGTGAACGAGCGCCCTTTTTTTGGGCCTGGAGCGGCGCAGCTTTTAAGCCTTATTGATAAAACCAATTCAGTGCATCTCGCTTGTTTACAGATGGGTATTTCTTACAGCAAAGGCTGGAAAATACTTAGGGTTATGGAAGAACAAACGGGTAAGGCACTCACGTTTCGAAAGCAGGGCGGTAAAAACGGTGGAGAAGCACAGCTTACGCAAGATGGACACGAGCTTTTGGATACATTTAGCGCATTTGAAGAAAAATGCACAGCGTTTGTGCAAAAAGAATTTGACAATGCTTTTTCAAAATGGATATAACGACTGTTATATTGCTAATAAACAGCATAATATCGCCATTATATTATAAAGGGTGGGACACAGATGAAACCAATATTAAAACCGAAGCATAGGTACAATTGCTTATGGGCATTTGTTTTATTGTTTGCATTTTGCTTTGTAATGTCTTTTATGCTCGGTAAATATCCTGTAATGCCAAACGAGCTTATAAAAATATTGCTGTCGCGTGTGATTGAATTGCCCGTTACTTGGACGAGCAAGGCGCAGACCGTTGTGCTACAGGTGAGGTTGCCACGAGTATTGGCGGCATCTATGATAGGCGCGGCGCTTTCAGCCGCAGGCATTTGTTATCAGGGGATTTTCCAAAATCCTATGGTATCGCCCGACGTACTTGGAGCTTCCGCAGGAGCGGGATTTGGCGCGGCGCTCGGGTTGTTTTGCACTTTTAGCTATTTTGGTGTTTCTGTGTCGTCGTTTTTGTTTGGGATTGCGGCGGTATTGATAGTGCAATTTGTAAGCAAAAAAACGCGCAATCAGCCAATATTGGGGCTGATACTTGCAGGAATTATGGTAAGCTCTTTGTTTTCATCTGCTACATCGTTTATAAAGCTGGTGGCAGATCCTACCAATGTTTTGCCAAGCATTACATATTGGCTAATGGGCAGCCTTGCGGCTATACGTCCAAACGATTTGATGCTTGCGGCAATACCTATATTTATAGGGATAATACCGCTGTTTCTTTTAAGATGGAAGCTAAATGTGCTTACACTCGGTGAGGAAGAAGCGCGAACAATAGGTGTAAATACAAGAGCGCTTCGCACTATTGTTATTTTATCATCTACTTTGATGACTGCCGCGTGCGTTTCGATAAGCGGTATGATTGGCTGGGTAGGGCTTGTAATTCCGCATTTTACACGTATGCTTGTGGGGTGCGATTACAGAGTGTCGCTGCCTACTTCTATGTTGCTTGGCGCAAGCTTTCTTTTGGTGGTAGACAATTTTTCGCGGCTGCTTGCCAGCTCGGAAATACCGCTCGGCATACTTACGGCATTTGTGGGCGCGCCGTTTTTCCTTTATCTCATTTTACGAGAGGGGAAAAAGATATGAGCATAGATGTATCAAAGCTCTCGTTTTCGTATGGCACAAATTCTGTGCTGAAGGATGTGTCATTTACAGCACAAGAGGGGGATTTACTTTGCGTTTTGGGGCCTAATGGTGTAGGTAAAAGCACATTGTTTCGCTGTATGCTTGGATTGCAAGAGCAATTTGACGGTACGGTAACGGTGAATGGCAGCTCTGTAGCTAAAATGAGCGCCGCAAAGCGAGCATTGGAAATAGCATATATACCGCAGGTAAGCACTCCTGCATTTAATTATACTGTGCTAAACACAGTGCTTATGGGTACTACCGCGCAGCTTACTACTTTATCTTCTCCTAAAAAAGAGCAGGAAGAAGCCGCATTTGAAGCGCTAAAACGTTTTGGCATTGCACATCTTAGCAATAGAGGGTGCGCACAGATAAGCGGTGGGGAGCGGCAGCTTGCACTTATAGCGCGTGCAGTAGTGCAACAAGCAAAGATATTGATAATGGACGAGCCTACAGCAAACTTGGATTTTGGCAACCAAATCAGGGTGATGCACGAAATAAAAAGCTTGACAAAAAGCGGATATACAGTGATACTTTCCACACATAATCCGGATCACGCATTAATGTATGCAGACAAAGTATTGGCATTGCTTGGTGGCAAGGTGTTGCAGTATGGCACTCGTGACGAAGTGCTTACGCAAGAATTGATAAGCAAGCTTTATGGAGTATCTGTGCGATTGGAGCAAATACAGGTGGGAGATAAGAATATACGTGTTTGCGTACCTTTGTCTGCGTTTTAATTAAAAAAGAAAGAGTGAAAAGCTTATGTTTAGCTGGACTCCTAAAACCATTGCTTGGTATAACGCAGCCGCTAAAGCAAGCCACTATCATAGAGATTTAGCTCTATTACTGATGCAAGATATAGATGAGCAGGAGACGGTGGGGGACATTGGCTGTGGGCTTGGTTATTTATCGTTGGAGCTTGCCCAAAAATGCCGCAATGTAGTGGCGGTGGATATAGATGATAATGCGCTTTCGGCACTGCATAAGCAGCAAAAAGATAATATTACTGTAATTTGCGCAGATGCAAAAGCATTGCCGTCTGATTTATTTGTGGATACAGCAGTGCTGTGCTTTTTTGGAAGAATAAGTGAAAACGATAATCTTGATAAATATCTTGCAATATGCAAGCGGCGGCTTATTTGCGTGGTGAGCAACAGCTCTTATAGCGCGGCATCGCAAACGGGCAAATCTTTTATGCGCAAAGAACGTCCGCTTGAAATAGAAGCGTATTTAAATAATAGACAAAAAGCATATAAAAAACGTGAAGCGGAATTTGAATTTGGACAGCCATTCGACACTTTTACAGAGGCTGTAGAATATATCCGTTATCATTCTAACGATTGTGATGAAGCGGTGGCTGCGGCACACGCAAATGCGCATTTACAGCAATTACCAAACGGTGGATATTATTTGCCATACTGTAAAAAGGTGGCAATATTTATCATAGAAAAGCAGGAGGAAATAAAATGAAAACACACAAGCATCGCATATCTGCGGCACTCTTATCTTTAGCATTAATTGCAGGGATATTGAGCAGCTGCGGAGTAAAACCAACATCGGCACCTGATATGGCGGTATCTTCAGCGCCGAAATCTGCATCAACAGCGCAAACATCAGAGGCGCAAAAGCCTACTAAAGATGGTGTGAAAAGCTTTACGGATTCACTCGGGCGAGTGATAGAGCTGCCAACGGATTTACAGCGAGTAGCACCGTCGGGGACACTTTCGCAAATAGTGCTGTACACATTGGCACCGGATCGCATTGTGGGCTGGACAAGCAATCCCAGTAAAGAGATGAAAAAGTATTTTGATGAAAAGTACACAAGCTTACCTGTTTTCGGCACTTTTTACGGAAAAAATGCCGACCTTAATGTAGAAGCGCTTATCGCGGCTAACCCACAGATAGTTATTGATATGGGGCAGATAAAAGGCGAAAAAGAAAGTATGATTAAGGATTTAGATGAGCTGCAAAAGCAAATAGGAATACCAGTAGTATTTATAGATTATTACCTTGAAACTACAGGCGCAAGCTACACTAAGCTTGGTGAGCTGCTTAATATGCCAAGTGAAGCCAAAAAGCTTGCAGATTATTGCAACGTCACAATTAAAGACACAAAAGAAAAAGTCGCCGCAATACCAAACGACAAAAAAGTGCGTGTATATTATGGCGAAGGCGAAACAGGGCTTGAGACTAATCCGGCAGGCTCGTTCCATTGCGAGGTATTGGATATGGCAGGCGCCGTTAACGTGGTAGAAAAATCAGAGGTTATCGGCAACAACAAGCAAATAAGTATGGAACAGCTTATACAATGGGAACCCGATACTATAATATTAGGACCTAAAAGTATTTACGATACCATAGGAAAAGATCCGCTTTGGAAGGATTTGTCTGCTGTAAAAGCAAAGCATTATTATGAAATACCGTCAGGCCCTTATAATTTTGTGGATCGTCCGCCGGCAGTAAATCGTATTATCGGTGTGAAATGGCTTGCTAATTTATTGTATCCAGAGCAGTTTAATTACGATATGGTAAAAGAGACAAAAGAATTTTACAGCTTGTTTTATCATTATGAATTGACAGACGATGAAGCAAAAGAGATATTGGGATAAAAATAAGTACAAGTAACTAACGGATATAATAGCTTGATACCGCTCTCAAAAGCATTGAATGTACAGCATTTTGTTGCCTATTCAATACCAAGAGAGCGGTATTTTTTTATATTAATTCAATTACACGTTTAATGATAGATAATACGAAAAAACGCAATTTAGCTATCAGGTAATAGCCTGTACTTACAGATTGTAACAGTCGTTATATTTATAAGTATTACGTAACTACGTTATATTACTGTAATCATTGCATTTATTATTTTGCGATGATGTGTAAAACAGTACGTATCATATGTACTGTAGATCACATCAAGTATAATATATTATGATGATGTATCATTATCCGATGGTGGTAGGGAGCAAGGCTTATCACTTGAATATTGCTTTAACAGCTGGTGCGCATACACACTGCACCCTGCGCAAATAAGCCCTTGCGTGATAGCTGTGAACACTGCGCTAAGCGCTTCGTGATAGTTTGTAATATTGGATACGGCTAAAGTTTCAAGTATGCAAAGAGCAATACTGATAACACCTAACATAAGCGGAATATGTTTGTCATCAAAGGTTTTAGAGCTTTTAAGAAATTTGCCCACAAAAAACAGAACGGGAATAAGCACCAGAAGCTCGGGGCGGATAAAGTCCGTAAGTATATCGTCCATAATATTTGCCTCCTAATTATTTAGTAACAAGAGTAGTGCCTTTATAATAATAGCTTAAAATCTCCGCGTGGCTTTTGCCTTGCCTTGCCATACTACACGCGCCGTATTGGCTCATACCCACACCGTGTCCGTAGCCGTGCGATGTAAATGTGAAGATATCGTCTTTAAATTCAATGCTGAATGACGGACTACGCAGCTTTAAGGCACAGCGCAAATCGTTGCCGTTAATCTTAGCACCGCCTACTGTAATCTCCTTTATATATTGTGAGGGTGTGAGTACGATATTGGTAAACCACAATTCGGGATTTTCATTTAAATGCACACCTGCAAAATTTAACGCAAGCGCTTCTTTTACTTGAGATGAGCTAAGCTCCTGCTTTGTTTCGTAGCCCTCGGCTTCTTTATCATCAAGAGACGGCACGCTAATTAAATAAGGCACGCTATTTCCCCATATATTTTCGGCGCTTTCGGTATTGCCGCTGCTAAGTGAATGGTAGCAAGTAAGCGCCGCTTTACCATCGTATGTAAGCGTTTCGTTTATGATATCGTCGGCTATCGCTTCTAAGCGCGCTCTGTTAGCGGCATATTTATCTGCCCACAACATTTTTTCTACTTCTTCGGTGATAAACCCAAGCCGTGCCGACGGATTTGCTTTAAAATAAGCGCCTTTAAGCGAAGCATCATCGGGATTTGCCTTATCTTTTAATGCAAGGGCATAGCTTATTGCGGCTACACCTTGAGCTTTTAAAGCTTCATCGTGCCAAGTGATTGGCATTTCGGCTGCAATAGCTCCTATAATATATTCACGAACAGGTACATTTAATACTTTTCCCGTACCCTCGTCCAAAATCAGCAAATAATCCTCGGGAGCTTTTACAATAGGATTGCTTTGAGCTGCGGCAGGTGTACTGCTTGCAATATTTACATTTGGCGCGGCTGCTTCTTTTGCAGAGGGTAAAAGCAAAGCTGCAAAGGGCAGTGCAAATATTAGCACAGCAAACAGCAAAATGTTTAACACGATTTTTCTCATTATTTTTCCTCCGTTTTTTAATTGATTATCACTGCTTTTTTGTCTTTAATGTCTGCAAATTAAAATTTGCACTATTATCTATTTATCTTGTATTCCGTCTTAATATATTGTAAAATAGGCACAGTAGATAAAATTAAGATAATAGAGAGGGGCAAAATTATGGCAGGCAATATGGATTTTGAACGAACAGGTTCTACAGAATATCTATGCGAAGAATACCAAAAAAATAACTACATTGATCCTGAAATAAGTGAGAAGCTCGGAGTGAAGCGCGGCTTGCGCAACCCCGACGGCACAGGAGTATTGGCAGGGCTTACTAATGTGTGCGATGTAGTGGGATATCGTATGGAGGATGGCAAGCGTTTGGCGGCGCCTGGCAAGCTGATATACAGAGGAATAGACGTAGAGGATATAGTAGACGCGGCATATAAAGAGGATCGTTTTGAGTTTGAAGAGGTTATTTGGCTATTGCTGTTTGGCTCGCTGCCTACAGAGGGTGAGCTTGCAGCATTTCGCAAGCTTTTAGAGGAGAGCCGTGAGCTGCCTTTAAACTTTGCCGAGGATATGATTATCAAAGCGCCGTCACCTAATATTATGAATAAAATGGCGCGTGGCGTTTTGGCAATGTACTCTTATGATGATAAGGCAGAAGATTTAAGCCTTGATAATATTTTGCGCCAGAGCATTAATCTTATTGCAGGCTTGCCTACGATAATGGTGAATGCGTATCAAATAAAAAAGCGCGTTTACGATAAGCAAAGTATGTATTTTCATCTGCCTATTCCGGGACAAAGCACGGCAGAGCATATTTTGTCTACTTATAGAGCCGACCAAAAATATACTAAAGAAGAAGCAAAGCTGCTGGATTTATGCCTTGTACTTCACGCAGACCACGGCGGCGGCAATAACTCCACTTTTGCGTGCAGGGTACTGTCGAGCGCAGGCACGGATACGTATTCGGCATTGTCGGCAGCTATTGGCAGCCTAAAGGGGCCGAAGCACGGCGGAGCAAACCTTAAAGTGATGGAGATGCTCGATTATATCAAAGCGGGCGTTAATGATTATTACGACGAGGACGAAATACGTGAGTTTCTACGTCATATTGTGCGTAAGCAAGCAGGTGACGGCACAGGGCTTATTTATGGTATGGGACACGCCGTTTATACCTTGAGCGATCCGCGCGCTGTTATTTTGCGCACTAATGCAGAGCATTTAGCCGTGGAAAAAGGCTTTGCAGACGATTTTCATTTATTATGTATGGTGGAAAAGCTGGGGCCGCAGGTGTTCGCTGAAGAAAAAGGCAATAAAGAAGTATGCGCGAATGTGGATTTATATTCAGGGCTTATCTACAAAATGCTAGGTATCAGCAATGATTTATTCACACCGCTTTTTGCAATATCGCGTATTCCGGGCTGGTGTGCGCATCGTGTAGAGGAAGTGCTGTTTGCTAACCGCATTATGCGTCCGGCATACAAATATCTTGGTGTAAGCCAAAAATATATACCGTTAGAGGAGCGAAAATGAGAAAAAAATGCGCTGTAATTACCCTGTGTATTTGTGCAGCTCTCGGGGTATTACATATTGCTGATTTGGTGCTGTATACAGATTTAATTACGGGCTTTAACACTTATGGAAGTGTAGCAATAAGATATATTGTGCTTTTTGTCGGTGTTTTAATATGTGCGCTGCCTTTATTGTATAAAAAGGGCAGCATACATACACCGCCAATTGGCAAGGCACATTGCGTTTGCCTTGCAGCTTGCGGAATAGTAAGCGAGATTTACGGCTTTTTTAATGTGCTTAAATTTACTTTTAGCGGCAGCGGAGCTTTAGCATTTGCGCGCGGCGCTTTGTTTGTAGTGTTTGGAGTATTTTGCTTTATAGCGGCATTGCGTATAAAAACAAGCAATTATTCAGGACAGGCGGTTATGTTTATTGGTGTGATAGGCAGCCTGTCATTATATCTTCTTACTATAGAAAGATTTATAGGGCGCGCTTCCAGCTTGTATCGCTTTGCGCCTACGCTTGGGGTTTTGTCTGCTTTAGCGGCATTGGCGTTTTCTACACAGCTTATTAAAATGGTGTGCTTAGATGAAGAGCATCGCAATTATAATATGCTCGCCACCACAGGGCAAATATCCTTTTTATTATGCACTTGTATGGAATTGCCTCATTCCATATATCTTTTCGCAATGGGTTTAGCACCGCTTAATGATGTGATGCTATGCTTACTGCTCGGAATATTGGGATTGATTGGGGCATTATATGCAGTAAGTGTTGCCGAAGCGTGAATATTTTTGTATTTTTGTGTTAAAGTTTTATCAAACACTTGTAGTTTTAATGATTATGGTATAAAATATAGCTATGACCTATGGACAAGCCTCGGAGTGTTTCCGATGAGCTTGCCTAAATATAAGGAGGATGTTTTATTATGGCAGTAAGAGTTGCAATTAATGGCTTCGGCCGCATTGGCCGTCTGGCGTTTCGTCAGATGTTTGGCGCACAAGGGTATGAGATAGTGGCTATCAACGATTTGACAAGCCCTAAGATGCTCGCTCATCTTTTAAAGTACGATTCCGCACAAGGACGTTATGCTCTGTGTGACAAAGTTACTAATGACGATACTTCCATCACAGTAGATGGCAAGCGCATTGAGATTTTCGCAGAGAAAGATCCTGCAAATCTGCCGTGGGCAAAAGTAGGCGTAGACGTAGTGCTGGAATGCACAGGCTTCTTTGCAAGCAAAGAAAAGTCTATGGCTCATATCACAGCAGGTGCAAAAAAGGTAGTTATTTCCGCTCCTGCCGGCAACGATTTGCCTACAGTAGTGTTCAGCGTTAACGAAAACATCTTGAAGAAAGAAGATACCGTTATCTCTGCTGCTTCTTGCACAACTAACTGTCTTGCTCCTATGGCAGACACTCTAAACAAGCTTGCCAAAATCAAAAAGGGCTATATGACAACAATCCACGCATATACAGGCGACCAAATGGTGCTTGACGGCCCTCATCGCAAGGGCGATTTACGCCGCGCACGCGCTGCCGCTGCAAATATAGTACCTAACTCCACAGGCGCAGCTAAGGCTATCGGCCTTGTTATCCCTGAGCTAAAGGGCGTGCTTGACGGCTGCGCACAGCGTGTGCCGGTACCTACAGGCTCACTTACTCAGCTTATCGCAATGTGCGACGGCAAAGTAACTGCTGAGGACGTAAATGCAGCAATGAAGAAAGCAGCTTCTGCTTCCTTTGGCTACACAGAGGACGAGATTGTTTCTTCTGACGTTGTTGGCATTAATTAT
>JAVWEG010000016.1:0-33513 GCA_036641735.1 Oscillospiraceae bacterium | reverse complement strand
GTTATTATATGATATTTTAAACTTAATCTGTTAGCAATAGGTGTCAATGACCAATCAGAAAGTCCACCGCCATGTAACAAGATAATTGTGGGAGAATGTTCACTCCCCGATTCTTTAAAAAGCATATTAACCTCATCTTTCATCAAATATAAATTGCACACAGCGGTGCAAAAATCTTTTATATCTTTTCCGTAAAACTTTCGCACTTCAACAATTTATCAAAATCACTTTCATATAGCTTGTTTTGTGCAACTTTATGATAGCGTTATACTCGTATAATGTCAATAAAAAAGTCGCTATCTTTTGCAATAAAAAGCGATGAGATTTAAATGATTTTTCATTCAAACCTCACCGCTTTATTGGTTTATCTTTGTCCTGCTTGTTTTACATCATCGTGATATCCGCCACCTTGTATAATTTGAAGCTTGCGCGTTTGCACATTGCTGCGCGCGGATTTTTGCGATGTAGTGCGTGATTTATTGTATTGCGCACGCTGTATAGATGCAGGTATGGGCTTATCATAGGCATTATATCCGTACAATGAACGCATACGCGCTAATTTGCGCTTTTTGCGCATTGCTTTGATATACGCGACATACGCTATGCGGCCGCCTACTAAAGCAATAAGTATAAGTACAGCACTGCTGATAAGGATAAAAGTGAAAGACCAAGATGACGTACCGCTTGAGCGCGCGGAAATACCTGTAGATGCCGCCCCTGTACTGCGTGCCAGTATTTCACCGAGTGAGCCTGTAGACATAGGGAAAGTACCAAGCTCTGTTCCCATATAATCGGGCGCGTTTTTTATCTTCACTGAGACAGTGGGTGAAAATGGCTTGCCAATAATGTATTTATCGGGTACATTATAACTAAGCTCCAAGTCGTTTTGTGTCATTCCCGAGAGCAATTGCACAGCAAACGGCTGTACGCTTATTTTTACATTGCCAAGAGTTTTGTCTCCGCCGCCAAATACAGGCACTTGTACGCTATCCATTTTAGCGGTATCTACACTTACCGTAACAAAATTATTAAAGCAATAATCAAATAAGGATATGCAGTCTCTGAATTTATCGTATTTTTGCGAGCTTGCCAATACTACCGCCACTAAAGTGCGCCCGTCGCGCTGTGCTACTTCTACCATAGTGTAGCCCGATTCCTGTACCCAGCCCGATTTGCCGCCGATAGTGCCTTCGTATTTAAGATTACTGGTAACGAGCATACAATTGTCTGTGCCGAATAATCTCTGCTGACTTTGCTTGTTGGTGGGCTTCATAATGTAATCTGTGCTGCCAAACAGCTCTTTAAATCCGGGTACAGACATAGCATATTGCGTGATTTTCGCCATATCACAGGCTGTGGTATAATGCTCTTGATTAAATAGGCCGTGTGCGTTTACAAAATGTGTGCCTGTAAGCCCAAGCTGAGCTACCTTGTTGTTCATTAAATCGGGGAACGCGGCTAAATTGCCATCCGCAACATAAGAGGCAAGCACGTTTGCCGCATCGTTGGCACTCATAAGCACAGTGGCTTCAAATGCGTCTTGCAATGTAATTACTTCGTCTGCTTGTAAAGCTATATGTGATGAGCCGCGCTCAATATTTATATCGTCTTTAGATACAGTTACCTGGCCTGACATATCTCCGCCGCACTTTTCGAGTGCGAGTGCAAGCGTCATTATTTTAGTAATGCTCGCAGGAAAATGAGACTCTGTACCGCCCTTTTGCACTAATACTTGTCCGGTGGAAATATCCATCACCGCATAAGCTTGCGATGATACGGCTGGCGGAGCTACGCTTGCGGCAGATACAGATAAACAAGCACTCAGCATTAAAATTGTCATTATTGCGGAAACGATTTTTTTCACAGTGCTTGCACTCCTTTGTACCGATTGTAATTATGAATGGTTATATTATTATACAACGTGTACACACTGTAAAACAAGCCCTTTTTTATACTTAAAGAAGATATTTTAAATTATTGGCGATTTTTATGAGATAATCATAGTTATTAAGGCTGTGGTTTTTTATTACCAATATTTGCAATTCTCTAAGAATATCGCCGATTTTCTTAGGCTTCACACCAATTTGAAGCAAATCATTGCCTCCTATAGCAAGGTCTTTTATCGTAAAAGGTTCGTTACTTTGGCACAATTCACGAAAAATCTTGTCTATTTGCACAAATCGTGGATTAATCGTGGCAAGTGCCGCAAAAGCCTCGGCAAAATCCATATTCGGCATATTTACAAGTGCAAGCTTTAGCTGCAATACATCTATAGGTGTTTTCATATTATAAAGTACAGTGAGGTTATGTAAATCACGCATAAAGGCGGCGCTAAAATTAAAGCTTGTGCATACAAGGTTTATGTCTGCACGGCAAAAAAATATCAAAGCCCACCATCTTGCAAGCATTGTGGCTTGTACGCTCGCGAGCGAATGTAAGCACGGGGCATCACAGGCAAAGCCATATGAAATAAGCCCACCTGCGGTGATAAGCGGCGCTATTACGTGCGGATTGTTGCTCATCATTATCATTTGCATTTCATTGCGCACGCGCTCTTTAGGTAAAGCACTTATATTTGCGGCGGCGCGTATAGCGGCATCAAATGTATCCCATTCTACATTAAAGCCTGTAACAGCCGCAAAACGAAACAATCGTAATATTCTTAAAGCATCCTCGGCAAATTTTGCATCGGCACTGCCTACACAGCGCAAAACGCGGTTTTTAATATCGCGCTCGCCGCCAAAAGGATCGATTAATTCTTGTCCGTCGTAGGCCATTGCATTTACAGTGAAGTCTCTGCGAGACAAATCGGCTTCGATAGTGCAGCCAAAGCTTAAATCGGCAGGGTGTCGGCAGTCTTTATATTCTCCGTCACAGCGATACGGAGTAATTTCCACATCGTTTACGCTCACTGTGCCGTAAATGCCGCCGATATTTTTACTGTTTTCAAACAATTGCAAAAGCTCGTCTTGGCTAAGAGAGCAGGCAATGTCAAGGTCACTTGGCTCTATCAAGAGCATCATATCACGCACAGCACCGCCCACAAGGTAGGCAGTGCCATTGTTTGCGCGTATTTTATCAATTATTTCCTGTGCTAAAACAGGCATTTTAAGCTCCATATTAAAAGGCTCCTTTTAAGCTATTTATACTATTATAACAAATATTTGCTAAAGTTGTTTATTTTCTTGTCAAAAAATTATATAATAGATATATATATATTAAAAATGAATTGAGGTGGCGTAATGAACGGATTTAATAGCAATCTGCTGGACGGCATTATGAAGCTGCATTTTATAGGCATTGGCGGCAGCGGTATGTTCCCTATAGTGCAAATATTGCACGAGGTGGGATATGAGATATCAGGCTCTGATGTAAACGAGGGCGATATTATTGACAGAGAACGCGCTATGGGGATAAAAGTGGCGATGGGGCATAAAGCTATAAATGTACACGGAGCAGAGCTTGTGGTGTACACAGCCGCTATAATGGACGGCAACCCTGAAATAGAAGAAGCAAAGCGTTTAGGGATAACCACGGTAGAGCGCAGTGTGTTGCTGGGGTATGTGGCAAACACGTATCCGCATCCTATATGTATATCGGGTACACACGGTAAAACCACTACTACGGCGATGACTACGCAGATAATGGTAATGGCAGGCAAGGATCCTGCGGCTGTAATAGGCGGTAAGCTGCCGCTTATTGACGGATATGGACGTTATGGTGCAGGGCGCGAGGTAATAGTAGAGGCGTGCGAATTTTCCAATACTTTTTTGCATTTAGTGCCGCATACCGCCGTAATATTAAATATAGATGCAGATCATCTCGATTTTTTCGGTTCAATGGATAATCTTAAATCGTCGTTCCGCAAATTTGCTTTATTGACAAAGCATACTATAATAGCTAATATGGACGACGCGAATACTATGGAAGTATTAAGCAATGTAGACAGATACGTTACTACGTTTGGGCTTAGCGAAAAAGCAGATTACAGAGCGTGCAATATCACAGAGGAACGTCCTGCGTTTTTCGCTTTCGATATATATGTGGAAGGGCATAAAAGCGTGCATATTAAGCTCTCAGCACCGGGAAAGCATAATATATACAATGCTTTAGCTGCGTTTGCCTGTGCCAGCGGTGCAGGATGCTCACCTCACGAATGTGCAGCAGGCATAGAGGCATTTAGCGGTGCAGGGCGGCGCTTTGAGATACTTGGCAATGTAAATGGTGTCACCATTGCAGACGACTATGCACATCATCCCACAGAGATTGAAGCAACGCTGCAAGCGGCAAAGGAAATGGAATTTAATAGGGTGTGGGCTGTGTTTCAGCCGTTTACCTATAGCCGTACTAAGCTTTTATTAAACGATTTTGCACGGGTGCTTACGCTTGCGGATAAAGTAGTGCTTGCCGAGATTATGGGCAGCCGCGAAACCAATGATAAATATAATATTTATTCTAAAGACCTTGCAGCTAAAATAGACGGCAGTATCTGTTTGCCTGATTTTGAAGCTATAGCAAAATATATTAAAGACAATGCAAAGGACGGCGATTTAGTACTGACACTTGGCTGCGGAGATATTTATAAAGCGGCTAAATTAATGATGAAACAGGAGACAGCACAATGATTTCTATAGCGATAGATGGACCAGCAGGTGCAGGTAAAAGCACGCTTGCGCGCCGCCTTGCATCAGAGCTTGCATATATTTATGTGGATACAGGCGCAATGTACAGAACGGTGGCATTATATGCTATACGCAATGGTGTACAGCCAAGTGACGAAGCAAAAGTGAGCGCACTGCTTTGCAATGTAAAAATAGAAATAAAATATATCGATGAAGCACAGCATATTTTTCTTGGCGAAGAGGACGTATCCGAAGCTATCCGCGCAGAGCAAGTGTCTATGGGCGCTTCCGCAGTGGCGGCACATAAAGCAGTGCGAGAGTTTTTATTGTCAAGCCAACGTGAGATTGCAAAAGGCAGTAATGTAATAATGGACGGGCGAGATATCGGTACAGTGGTGCTTCCTAATGCTACAGTAAAAATATATCTTACCGCCACTGAAGAAGCGCGCGCCAAAAGGCGCACAGACGAGCTGCTTTGCAAGGGAATGGAAGCTGATTATAACAAGGTGCTAGAGGACGTAAAAAAGCGTGATTACGACGATACAAATAGGGCTATTGCGCCTTTAAAGCAAGCGCAGGATGCAGTGCTTGTGGATACTACAAAGCTTGATTTTGAAGGCTCGTATGAGCTGTTATTAAAAACTATTAAAGAAAGAATTTAAGTAAACTTGGTGATTTTATGTTTTACGGCTTGTTTATCAGCCTTGCGTGGATAATATGGCATATTGGATTTCGCATAAAGGTTGTAGGCAAAGAAAATCTTATTAAAGACAGAGGATTTGTTTTGTGTCCCAATCATATTTCGGCGATAGATCCCGTGTTTGTGGGGATTTCACGGTTTTGGGGCAAAAGAATGCTTGTACTTGCAAAAAACGAACTGTTTTGCAAAAATTTTATTTTCAATTGGTTTTTTAAGCAGGTGGGAGTAGTGCCTGTGCATAGAGGTACGGGTGATACTACAGTGGTAGATGAGTCCATAGAATATGTAAAAAATGGCAATGGACTTTTGATCTTCCCCGAGGGTACGCGCACTAAGGACGGCAATCTCGGGCATATTAAGTCGGGAGCATTTGTGGTGGCGGCACAAGCGCACGCAGATATCATACCGTGCCGCATTATATACAAGGGCGGTAAAATGCGTGTGTTTGGGCATTGCACAGTGGTGTTTGGCACACCGATACCTGCTTGTAAGCTGGAGCTTGGCGAGCCACGCAGTGGTGCGCGCTTGCGCGAAGTGAAAAAATTGTATACAGACGAGCTTGACAAGCTTCTTTTAGAAAATAAACAATATTTGTAGGTGAAATATGGAAATAATCAAAGCCAAGACCGCAGGATTTTGTTTTGGAGTGGACAGAGCCGTCAAGCTTACAAACGAGCTGCTTTGCAATGGCAGGCATATTGCTACTTTAGGGCCGCTTATACATAATCCGCAATGTGTGGCAGAGCTTGCAAATAAGGCCGCGCGCGTTGCCGCAAATGTAGATGATATACGCGAAGGCGAAGAAGCGGTAATCAGAAGCCACGGAGTGCCATCTTGCATTTATGAGCAGCTTGAAACAAAAAATATAATGGTTCACGATGCCACTTGTCCTTTTGTAGCTAAAATACATAATATTGCACATCGCGCAAGCAAAGAAGGACGATTATTATTAGTGGCAGGAGATAAAACTCATCCCGAAGTAGAGGGAATTGTTGGGCATACGGACAAAGAAGTTTTCGTTTTCAGTAATATTGAGGAGCTAAAAGCGTTCTCAACACCCGAAATAATACAAAAAATGGCAATTTTAGTGGCCCAAACGACGTTTGAGGTTACAAAATGGTTAGAATGCGTAAAGTTTATCAAAAAAGTATATACAAACGCATTGATTTTTGATACAATATGTAGTGCAACATGGGCGAGGCAGCAGGAAGCGGAGGAACTGGCACAAAGATGTGATTTAATGGTCGTAATCGGTGGCAGATATTCATCCAATACTCAAAAGCTTGTTTCGGTAGCACAAAAATACACGAGAGTAATATCTTTAGAGTCGGCAAATGAGCTGGATTTAAATTTATTGCACAATGTACAATGTGTCGGCGTTACAGCCGGAGCTTCCACGCCTGCGTCTATAATTGAGGAGGTACTTGACACAATGAGTGAAAGTATTAAAGAAGAAGAACTAAGTTTTGCGGAGATGCTTGAGGGTTTTGAGGCCCCAACTGTCTACGGCGGAAAGGATGTCAAAGGCATCGTTACCGGCATATCGCCTAACGAGGTTCAGGTAGATATAGGTACGAAGCACACAGGCATCATTAAGCTCGAGGAGCTTATCGATGATCAATCACTGCCAATCGAGAGCCTTGTAAAAAAAGGCGATGAGCTTGATTTGATAGTGGTAAAGGTAAACGACCAAGACGGTATAGTTTATCTGTCTCAGCGCCAATTTGAAGCTCGCAAGGGCGAAGTAGAAGTGCGCGCAGCAGTAGAGAGCGGCGCTGTTCTTGACGGTTACGTCAAGGAATTTAATAAGGGCGGCTTAGTGGCTGTGGTTAAGGGCGTTAACGTCTTTATTCCTGCATCTCAGGCTACCTTGCGCCGTGGCGACGATTACACTACATTAGTACGTCAACACGTAAAGCTCAAGATTAAGCAATGCGATGGTCAGCGTATCATTGGCTCTATCCGCGATGTTATGAGCGCGCAGCAGGATATGGCACGAGAAGCATTCTGGGGCAATGTAGAGATTGGCAAGCACTTTAAAGGCACTGTTAAGAGCCTTACAAGCTATGGCGCCTTTGTAGACATTGGCGGTGTAGATGGTCTTGTGCATATTTCAGAGCTATCGTGGAGCCGCATTAAGCATCCATCAGAGGTAGTGAACGTAGGCGATGAAATCGACGTTTACGTTAAGGATTTGGACGAAGAAAATCACAAGGTTTCGCTTGGCTACAAAAACGTGGCAGACGATCCGTGGGAGAAGCTTCGCACAGAATTCCCTATCGGCACAGTATTTAAAGCACCTGTTGTTTCTATCACTAAGTTTGGCGCATTCGTGCGTATGCTGCCTGGTATTGACGGTCTTGTACATATCAGCGAGATTTCGTCTGAGCGTGTAGAGAAGGTGTCTGATGCTCTTGCAGTAGGACAAGAGGTAGAAGTAAAGCTTATTGATATCGATTTTGATAAAAAGCGTATCAGTCTCTCGATGAAAGTTCTTGAAGAGCCAAAGCAAGAGAGTGGCGAGGACGAGGTAGTAGCCTCCTCCGAGGAATAATATTATTAAAGCCACAAGATTTATTTCTTGTGGCTTTTTTAGCTTTAAAGGCTGCAAAGCAGCTTTATATAAAAAGAAGAAAGAGGTACAATAATGGTTAATCGCATAGTGTTAAACGGTATTTCATATCACGGTAAGGGAGCTATTTCGTCAATTATAGATGAGGTGAAGCAGCGCGGATTTAAAAAAGCGTTTGTTTGCTCTGATGCAGACTTAATTAAGTTTGGCGTTACCACTAAAGTGACAGATTTGCTTGATAAAAACAATTTAGCTTATGAGATATACAGTGACATTAAGCCAAATCCTACAATAGAGAATGTGCAATCAGGAGTGCAAGCGTTTAAAAATAGCAAAGCGGATTACATAATATCTATCGGCGGCGGTTCATCTATGGACACTGCAAAGGCAATAGGCATAATTATCACTAACCCCGAATTTGCCGATGTACGCAGCTTAGAGGGCGTAGCACCTACTAAAAATAAAGGTGTATTTACTATTGCAGTGCCTACTACAGCAGGTACTGCCGCAGAGGTAACTATAAATTACGTTATTACCGACGTAGAGAAAAAACGCAAATTTGTTTGCGTAGATGTACACGATATTCCTGAAATAGCAGTTGTAGATCCTGATATGATGGCTTCTATGCCAAAATCTCTTACAGCGGCTACAGGTATGGATGCACTTACGCACGCAATAGAGGGATATATCACAAAGGGTGCTTGTGCAATGACAGATATGTTCCACCTAAAGGCAATAGAGATGATTGCAAAATCTTTGCGCGGTGCAGTGGCAGGTGAGGACGAAGGACGTACCGATATGGCATTGGCACAATATATTGCAGGTATGGGATTTAGCAATGTAGGGCTTGGGCTTGTACATAGTATGGCTCATTGCCTCGGCGCTGTATACGACACTCCTCACGGTGTGGCGAACGCTATACTTTTGCCAACAGTAATGGAATATAATGCAGATGCTACAGGCACTAAATTTCGCGATATAGCCATTGCTATGGGCGTAGATGGTGCAGATAAGATGTCTCAAGAGGAATATCGCGCGGCTGCCGTAAAAGCAGTAAAGCAGCTGTCTTTAGATGTGGGTATTCCAAATGATTTAAAAGCAATAGTGAAAAAAGAAGATTTAGACTTTCTTGCAGACAGTGCCTTAGCAGATGCGTGCTGCCCGGGCAATCCGAAGGATACCAATATAAAAGACATTAAAATGCTATACGAAAAACTAATGTAAAATAATAAAAACGCAGCTATGTAATAATTTACATAGCTGCGTTTTATTATATAAGCTCACATAAAATACTGTTTTGTATAAGCATACCTTGTGGCGTGAGGCGCAGGATATTATCAGTAAATACAGCCAAATTATTTGCCACAAGCTTTGCGATAAACTCTTGCTTTTCTTTGCCCCAAATAATGCCGTACTTTTCTTTTAGCTCTGTAAGATTAAGCCCGCTTGTAAGGCGCAAATGCAGCATAATATAATCGGCGCTTGTGTATTCTCCGTCTTGTATGGGCGCTGTGCCGCTAATAAATGCTTGTATATTAGCGGAATAATAAAAGCGTTTATTATCTACACAGCTATGTGCGGCAGCTCCAAGCCCCAGATAATCGCTGCCAAGCCAATAAGCGGTGTTATGACGGCTTTCAAAGCCTTTTTTTGCAAAATTTGATATTTCGTATTGTGTATATCCATATTTTGCCAGTGCATCTACTGCATACAAATAAAAATTTGCCGCTTCATCTTCTGTGGGTAAATTTGGCGGAGGAGATTTGCCAAAAACAGTGTTTGGCTCTATTTTCAAAAGATAGCTTGATATATGTGTACAGCCTGAGCTGTGTAAGAGCGCAATAGTATCGTTTAGCTCTTTATAGCTATAAGAGGGGAGTGCCAGCATAATATCGCCGCTGATATTGTTAAACCCTGCGGTATGTGCTAAATGGAGCGCGTTATAAGCTTGCTGCGCCGTATGCGTGCGCCCAAGCGTTAATAATTGTGTGTCACTCGCGCTTTGTACACCAAAAGAAATCCTGTTGCAGCCCGAAGCGTAATATCCGCGCAACGTATCCAGTGTGACAGTGTCGGGGTTTGCTTCTATAGTTATTTCTGCATTTTGAGCTATTTTTATACTGCTTAATATTTGCTGCACCTGTGATACGCTAAGTAAAGACGGAGTACCGCCGCCCAAATACACAGTGTCGGCGGCAATATTGCCGTGCGCAGAATAAAAAGCGCCCAGCTCTCGCAGCAGGGCGCTGATGTATTCAAAGGGGACGCTGTTTGAACGTCCGCGCGAATAAAAATCGCAGTATCGGCATTTAGAAGCACAATAAGGTATGTGAATGTAAATGGAAAACATAAATAAACCTCTATTTATATCCGTAATTTTCGTACAGATAGGTTAAGTGCGGATTATAATACGGATCTCCGTTTTCCATAAGGCTGTGATACTTGGTTACAAAGCATAGCTTTTCTTTTTCATATCGCTTTTGCTTTTCGCCGCCGTTTGTGTCGGAGCCGCGAGACTTACTCTCGTAATGATAGGCAACAGCAAACGGAGTCATTACATTGAGATAGCCTTTATCACGAAGCTGTAAGCAATAGTCTACATCATTATACGCTACAGCGAAGTTTTCTTCGTCAAGACCGCCAATGCCTTTATATAGCGAGGTTTTGGTCATAAGGCACGCACCTGTTACGGCACTCATATTTTGTGTGGTGGCAAGGCGGTACATATCGCCGCCAGAGGCACGAGGATGCCCCTTGTGATTGTGTCCTGCACTGCCGCCAAGCCCAATAAACACACCTGCGTGCTGGATAGTATCGTCGGGATAAATCAGCTTTGCGCCTACAGCGCCGATATCTGTGCGCTGTGAATAAGAAAGCATTTCTTTTAAAAACCCTTCAGACAGCACTTCAATATCATTATTCAAAAGCAAAATATGGCTACCCGTAGCCTTGCGCACTCCGTAATTGCAAATGGCACTAAAATTAAATGGGCCTGTATATTTAATAATAGATAAGCTCTCGTAACGCTTTTCGATTTTTTCATAAATGTCAAAGGTATCTTGATCAATAGAATTGTTTTCCACTACAATCACTTCAAAATACACAAGCCCTGCTTTGGAATAAAGGCTGTCAAGACAGCGCAAAAGCATAGCGCCATTATCTTTATTAGGGATAATTACGCTTATTTTCGGTCTGCCGATTATATCGTATTTTATGCGATATGCGCACGGGCTACCCTGCACGCTTTCTACATTTCCATTGATATTAAGCCTTATAAGCTGGTCTTGTACGGCGCGCGCACCTGCATCTATAGCATAGGGCTTCGCTTCTATATTATCTGCGGTGCTACCTTTTGCTTTGCGCCAATAATATAACACTTTAGGAATATGATATATTTTTTCGGCATTTTCAGTGAGACGTAAAAACAAATCGTAATCCTGCGCACCGTCATAGGCTCGGCGCTCATAGCCTGTTTCTTCCAGTAAATTATGGCTAAATGCACATAAATGTGTAATATAATTACAGCCACGCAAGGTGTCGGGAGAAAAATCGGGCTTAAAATGGTATTCGCCCAGCTTTTTCAAATCGCTCGACAATACTATTTCGTCCGAATAAATAAAATCAGCTTTTTGCTCGTTTATTGCTTTTACTACTTCAAACAGTGCATTTGCCGACAGCACATCATCGTGGTCGAGCATTATTATGTATTCGCCCTGTGCCTCGCCAAAGCCTATATTAGTATTGTCGGATATTCCGCAGTTTTTAGCAAGCTTTGTATACACAATGCGCTTATCTTTAAATTTAGATACTACATTTTTAATGCTTGGCATTTTATCGGCAGAAGCATCCAGCAAAATAAGCTCCCAATTTGAGTAGCTTTGCGCAATAACACTGCCTATCATTTGCTTTAAAAATTTAGTGGGGGTAAGATACATAGGTACTATCACAGAAATAAGCGGCATTGAGGGAAATACTTTTCTTTCCTGATAACGAAGCTCTCTATGCAGGGGGATATCAGCACGGTGCTGCCAAGTTTCGCCCTTTGTCATAAGGTGCAAGCGAAAGCTTATTTCACGCATTAATGCCTCTGCGCCGCGATTAGTAACGCACGAATAGCCCCGCTTTATAAGCGAAGCTATTCGATTGATACTCATATTACGTTTTACGGCTTTTAATACATTATCTTTTTCGGCAGGATTAGCTTGTTTAGCATTATCTTGCATTGCTATACCTGCCATTTATCAAAATATTCATAAGTTTGCTCATTAAAGCCCTTATGAAGCTTGTCTTTGTCGCTCAATAATATCTCTGAATTTACAGTAGGCCATACGATACCGATATCTTTATCGTCCCAAGCTATACCGCCCTCTGCATTTGGTGCATAAATGTCTGTGCATTTATAAGTGAACTCGGCTTCGTCTGATAAAACCAAAAATCCGTGCGCAAAGCCCTCGGGAATATATAGCTGCTTTTTATTTTCGGCACTCAAGGTTTCGCCCACCCATTTGCCAAAGGTAGAGGAATGTGTGCGGCAATCTACAGCTACGTCAAACACTTCACCCGAAATTACGCGAACAAGCTTGCCTTGTGTATGGTCTTTTTGAAAATGCAGCCCACGCAGTACACCTTTTGTGCTTTTGCTTTGATTATCTTGTACAAATTCACGCGTAATGCCGGCGGCGGTAAATTCTTCTTTATGATAAGTTTCCATAAAATATCCGCGAGCATCGCCAAATACGGCAGGCTCTATCACTATTACACCATTTACAGCGGTGTTAAGAAAATTAAATTTACTCATTCTTAACCTCATATCATATATTTGTATAGATTATATGATATCATATTTCAATATATTATTCAAGGAAACGTGAGGCTAAAAACTACTTATTAAAATAGTCGGCAGGATTTTGCAGCACATTATCTTTCAGCACCTCTACGTGCAGATGTATGCCGTCTTTTGCTTCGGACGGTATTTCTCCAAGCGCACCTACGGTAGAGCCTTGCTGCACAGCGGCACCCACTTGTACTACATCTTTGTTATTTAATCCCATTAATTTTACGGTGATTTCAGAGTTTTTAAGCTCTACTACGCGCCCCCACAGTGCATCGTCGTAAATGGCGGTAATTTCGGCATCCATTGGCGCTGATACAAAATCGTTTAAATTGCCTTTGTAATCTTGCCCGTTATGCGTGCGCCAATCGGACATTGTTTCATTGAAGCAAAGCTCGTCGCCGCTAAAAGCTGTCGTAACTTGTGAAGACATCGGCGGCACATAAGAGGCTGTTTGCGGCGTTGGCTGCGCAGGAGATGCGTTTTGCGCTGTGGATTGCTTTGATGACGCATCCTGCGATGGCGATACATTCTGCGCTTGTGACGATATAACGGAGGGTTTTGGTATATCGTCTTGTTTTCTCTCTACCTCGGTGTCCTCTAAGCCCCATTGTTTTTCCTCCATAATACTGTTCGGTTTAGCCGAAAGCGTGTTCATCATATTGTTTATTGCAAAATAGCTTGCAAGCGCGGCGCCGATAATTACTACAGCCACCACCGTGTAAAAACCTTTGCCTTTTAAAAGAACGGATAGTTTATTATGCTTGTTCATATATTCCTCTCTCCTTTGCCGCTATAATGACATTGCGGCTGTAATGCTATTATTTTAGGCAGAGAAAGACGGAATATACATTAGATAATAAAAATAAGACATTAAAGTAAAATATCTTTTTACTCTAATGCCTTAATATATATAATTTTTTTATGTGCATAAATGTTAAATAAAGCACAGCTTGCTACAATAAATTACAAAACTTTACTTAAAAAATCTTTTAAACGCGCACTTTTCGGAGCGGCAAAAAATTCTAACGGCGGTGCTTCTTCCATTATAATGCCCTCGTCTATAAATATAACACGGTTTGCCACTTCGCGCGCAAAGCCCATTTCGTGGGTAACTACAGCCATAGTCATACCATCTGCGGCAAGTGATTTTATTACATCAAGCACTTCGCGTACCATTTCAGGATCAAGCGCACTTGTCGGCTCGTCAAATAGCATTATATCGGGCTTCATAGCAAGACAGCGCACTATCGCAACACGCTGCTTTTGCCCACCTGATAATTGTATAGGATACACCTGTGCTTTATCGGCAAGTCCTACGCGTTCAAGAAGCTCCATAGCGTTTTTTTCGGCATCGGCTTTGGATATGCCTTTTATCTTCATAGGCCCTACGGTGATATTGTCCAGCACACACATATTGTTAAATAGATTAAAGTTTTGAAATACCATACCTATTTTTTCGCGCGTTTTATTTATATCATTGCTTTTGTCGGTGATATCCACACCCTCAAAAATTACAGAGCCGCCCGTTGGCGTTTCCAATAAATTGAGACAGCGTAAAAAGGTGGATTTGCCTGAGCCTGACGGCCCTATAATAGCGAGAACATCGCCTCTTGAAAGCTCAAGATTAATTCCGTTTAGCACTTGCACGGATTTAAAATGCTTTTCAAGATTTTTTACTTCTATCAGCTTATCTTGTGACACTGCGGCTCATCCTCCTCTCGATATATTTCATTAGCTGTGACAACGGGAATACCACTATAAAATACATAATTGCGGCAATTATATAGCAGTCTACATATTTCCAGGTAATGCTTGCAACGTCGTTAGCGCGGAACATTATATCAGCTACAGAACACATACTAAGCACGCTTGTTTCTTTGATAACAGTGGCAAATTCGTTGCCGAGCGCAGGTAAAATATTGCGCATTGCCTGCGGTAATACCACGTTTATCATCGCTGTGCCTTTTCTCATACCTATAGCGCGCGCCGCTTCCATCTGTCCGCCGTCTACAGCGCCAATACCCGAGCGTATTACTTCTCCCATATATCCGCCGGAATTAAGCGCTACTGCCACCATACCCCACAAAAAGCTTGTGGCTGTGGCATTGCCGGGTATCTTTAGCTTTAAGGCAAGCGCTCCGTAATATATTATCATAACTTGCACTAACAAAGGTGTGGATTGCACTATAGTGATGTATGCAGAGCATATCCAATTAATCGGCTTAATTTTGCTCATACGTCCAAATGCGAACATAAAGCCGAGCAAAGAGCCGAAAAGCACGGCAAGCAATGACAATATTATTGTGTTTGCAAGCCCGTCAAAATAAAAGTTGCGATATTTTAAAAATATTGCCCATAACCGTGGCAACGAAAAAAACGCATTCATATCCATAGAAGGTACTCCCTTAAACTATATAGCCTACAGAGCATACTGCTCTGTAGGCGGATTAATTCGATTAAATATTAAAGTCCCATTTTTTCTGCGGCAGTTGTTGCATCAAGATACCATTTATCAAGGTCGCCAGAGTCCCATAGCTTTTTGATAACACCGTTGATGTAGTCTGTGAGGTCTTTGTTGTCTTTCATTGTAGCTGCACTTGTGCCGCTTGCTTCTTTGTCTACTTCTACAGGTATTTTGGCTACAGAGATAACGCCCGGGTTCATTTTAGCATATTGGCTTGCAGATACATCGTCCATAAGCACTGCGGCTACGTTGTCTGCTTTTAATTCCTCTGCGCATTGCGGTACCTTAGGGAATAAAGATAGCTTTACATCAGGGAATTGTTCTTCGCCGATAGTTTGCTGTAAAGAGCCTTTTTGCGCGGCAACGTTTTTGCCTTTAATAGCATCTTTAGTGGCATAAACATCTACGTTTTTAGTAAGCACTATCATTGCTTGCCCACCGTGATTATAAAAATCAGTCATATTTACGCTCTCTTTACGTTTGGCTGTAGGAGAAAGCCCTGCCATACCTACATCAACGGCACCTGCTTGTACAGATGGGATTACGTTATCAAATGCCATATCTTGAATTTCAAGCTTTACTCCGAGGTCATCGGCTATAGCTTGCATCAACACAGGCTCAAGACCAATCATTTCGCCTTTTTCATTTTTAAAGCACATCGGCGCATATTGGCTTTCTGTAGCGAAAGTGATTACACCCTTTTTCTTAATTGCTTCTACTGTATGCTCGTTTAAGTTGCCGTTTACTACAGGAGCAGATGCAGGTGCGCTGCTTACGGCGGTGGTATCGGTGGACGGTGCCGCTGTGCTTTGAGGTGCGGCGGAATCGGAAATTGCCACAGGAGCTTCGCCACAGGCGGTAATGCCCATTGCCATTATAAGCGCGCTTGCCATTAACGATAATGCTTTAATCTTTTTCATAATAATACCCCTCATATTTTTGGTGGCTTTGTGCCGCCTTTATTTTTTCTATGCTCTTATTATACTGCATATTTATGCGTTGTCAATGCATATTATGAATATTTATACGGTTCTATGATTTGAATAATTATACATTGATTGATAGAGGGATATTAGTGCATTATTACAATAAAAGTTGCGGTTTCCACAATGAAACGAGCTTATCTAAGCTGTATGCGGCATTTGCAGGGCTGGTGCTAGGCAATTGCATACATTGAATATTGTGTATATTATTAAACTTAATATACATTTTATATGCAGTGGCACCATTGCATAATATGCGCTTTATATTTGCATTACTGCATAATGCTTTAATGTCGTTGGCTACAGGATTTGTGATGCTCGCATCGCTTGCCCCGTTAATGTCGCAGGAATAAAGTGAATCCCACAGCGCAAGGCTGTTATTTAATATTAATGATTTTTTGCCGTTTATATCATTTGGCAAATTCACATTATAAATATTACTTAGCATTTTCCAAAAACGATTTTGTTCGTTGCCGTAATAAAACTGTACTTCGCGGCTTTTGGGGCTGGGATACGAGCCAAGAATTAATATTTGCGAATTATCACTGTAAATGGGAGCAAATGACATTAAATATTCTCCTTTAAGCTTTGGCAAAGATATAATGCAAGCGCATTTTCTTTTATAATTTCGCTTGCTACATCGGCAAGCGCAGAGCAAGGCGAGCCGACGGCTACTCCGTATCCACATTCACGCAGTAGCTCTACATCGTTGTAGCCGTCACCAAAGGCGATGGTGTCTTCGAGATTTAATGACAAAGTATCTAAAAGCTTTTGTGTGCCGATAGCCTTGTTTACACTATTTGGAAAAACGTCGTAATAATCATTGCTTCCAAACGGCACTAAATTGAGTGCCAAATGAGCATATTTTGCGTTAAACTCATCTGCTTTGCCGTTTTTTGCACATAGGCACGCACCATAAGGCATATCGATAAGATGCCGCACGCGCTCTGTGCCGTCACGCATAAACTCGGTACATTCGGCATTGTCACCGTATTCGCTGATATAGCGCTCGGTTTCGGTGTAAATATAATATCCGTCGTTAAATGTAAACGAGAGCGGAAGCTCGTAATCATCACAAAAATCCACAAGCGCATACATTTCTTGGCTTGTCATATATTGCGCAAATATCATCTTGTCGCTTTTATTTGTAATATATGCGCCGTTAGTGGATATAAAATAATCGGGCTTTATCGTGCCAAGCACCGCTTTAGCTGAAAATAAAGCTCTGCCTGTGGCAATAATGATGATAGCGCCATTTTGCTGTAGTGCGTTAATGGCATTTTGCAAAGCCATATTGGGCGCTGCTTCGCCGTTTTGCAATATAGTTCCGTCAATGTCAAACACGTATGCTTTGTATTTCATATTATCCTTTTTAAAAATTTAGCGCCGCTGCCAAAAGAAACAGCGGCGCTAAAATATTGTGTTATTTCGTTTTTTTGCCGCCTATGATAATAGATGTGGGCTGTAATCCCGTATCCATTACCAATATATCAGCGCGCTTGCCGGCTGTAATAGAGCCGACAATATCATATAAATTAGCCGCTTTTGCAGGGTTCATAGTAGCTGCCTTTATAGCACTTTCTATTGGCACACCAAAGCTTACAGCTTTGCGCATACATTCTGCAAGGCAAGTAGCACTGCCTGCAATTGTGCCGTCCTCTAAGGTGGCTTTACAGTCTTTCATTATTACCTTTTGTCCGCCGAGAGAATAGTCTCCGTTAGGCATACCGCAAGCACGCATAGAGTCGGAAATTAGGCATACGCGATCGTCACCAAACCATTTAAATACACTGCGTACCACAGCAGGATGCAAATGAATACCGTCGCTTATCATCTCTACGTGGGCGGCATAGTCGCTCGCTGCGCCTATTACACCAGGCTCACGATGATTAAATGCAGGCATTGCATTAAATAAATGTGTGGTATGGCAAGCGCCGGCAAGATATGCTGCTTGAGCTTCGTCATAATTAGCTGTGGTATGAGCTACAGATACAGCGCATTTTTGGCTTGCGTGCGCAATAAAATCTATACAGCCGTCAAGCTCGGGCGCTACATCGATAAAGCGAATGTTTTCGCCAGATTTTTCAAATAAACGGTCAAACATTTCAGCATCTGGGTTAATGATATATTCCTCTGCCTGAGCGCCTTTTTTGGCTTTGGAAAAGAAAGGCCCTTCCATATTTATGCCGCGCAATACAGCGCCAAGCCCTTCTTTTTTAATAAGAGGCTTTGCAGTATCGAAAATATCACTCAAAATTTCTTCGCTAAATGCCATTGTAGTGCCGCAAAAAGAGGTAACACCCTCACCGCCAAGATAAGCCGCCATAGTTTCTATGTCTTTAACGCTATTGTCGCAAAAGTCAGAGCCTTTAGCGCCGTGAATGTGGATATCTACAAGCCCGGGAATAACGTATTGTCCGCTCACGTCCACTTCGCCTGCACCGTGTAAAGTGCCGGCAGGAGCAAGGCGCACTATAACGTCGCCGTTAGTTTCTACATCACAAACGCTGAATTTACCTTCATCTGTGAATACAAAGCCGTTTTTTAATATCATATATAAGCACTCCTTAATTTTTAATCTGTTCTTTTATTATATCTTTTTTAATAATGATAGTCAAATATTCATTTGGCTTTTTGTATTGCCAAATGCTCTTGCAAACCTGCCGATGGAGTGATGTAAGCGGTTTCGTATGTCTCGTACAGCACCATACCTGTAGGTAAGTCATTTGTTTTGCGAATATTGCGTACTTCTGTGAAATCCACGGCTACTTTTTCGCCCTGAGATAAGCTTGAATGTAATACCGCTAACATTGCGGCCTCAGTTTTACTTGTGTCGGGAATGTCAGCGCCCTCGCTCATTATCACGGTATGGCTACCGGGCGCATTTTTTACGTGAAACCACATATCTTTGCCGCGCGCTGTTTTAAGCGTGAGCTTTTCATTTTGTGCGTTGTTACGTCCTACCAATATCAAAAATCCGTCCGATGAGCGATAACGATAAAAGTCTGATGGCTTTTGTTTTTTGTCTTTCACCTTATAATATTTAAGGTATCCGCCTGCTTTTAGCTCACTGCGTATTTCCGACAATGCCACTTCGCCCTCGGCATTTTCCACCTCGTACAATACGCTTTCAAGGTACTTTATTTCCGCTTCACCGTCTGTCATTAGCTTTACCAGCATTTTAGCCGCGGTTTGCTTTTTCTTGTAATCTTTAAAATATTTTTGCGCATTGGCGCTTGGCGAAAGGCGAATATCAAGCGGTACTTTAATATCTGTGCCATCATACCAGCTTTTGAGCGTTACAGATTTATCGCCTTTTTTAAATGCCCATAAATTAGCGTTTAAAAGCTCTCCGTATATACGCAGCTGCTCGCTCTTTTCGCTTGCGGCAAGCTCGTCTTTACGGGCTGATAGTTTGCGCACAGAACGGTCGTACATATTGCGTACGCTTTTGTGCAGCTCACGGCTTTTAGTGCGCAGACGTTCGGCTTTATCCTTTGTGGCATAGTATTGTTCCAGTAATAAAGAAAAGCTATTGTACGTTGTAATAGTGTCATCTCCGTATTGGGTAAGACGGGTAAAGCTAAATTCGCACGGCTTATCGTCGTGCATTGCAAGGCAGGGTACACCGCCGTTTGCGTAATCCTTTTGGATATCATTAATAGCGCAAATTAATAAATCGGCATCGCTATCTGTAATATCTTGCGCCGAAAGTGGTGCATCACAAAGCGCTCTGTACACAGCCTCTCGGCATACTACAGGGCCTACTCCGCCTGTCGCTTTCATTAACGCACCTGCAATATTGATATCGTATGCTTTTATAGCGGCTACTATATCTTTGGCATTTGCGTGCAAAAAGTCCAGTTTATCGGGCTTTGGCGGCAAGGTATAGGCAAGCCCGGGTAAAAGCTGACGAATATCGCTATCCTCAAAATCTACGCGTTTAAGGGCATCAATTATTTTGCCGTCCTCACGTATTAGCACAATATTGGAATATCGTCCCATAAGCTCGGCGGCTAAAGTGTTGTGTACGCTGTCGCCCATTTCGTTTGTACACGCAAAATCAAAAAACACTATGCGCTCATTTTCTAATGTGCGTACACCTATAAACCGTCCACCGCCGAAATGCTTGCGTAAAAGCATACAAAACGATGGGGGAGACTGCGGATTTTCAAATGCTTCGTCGGTTAGGCATATACGTGCCGAGCCTGAACGTGCAGATATAAATAAACGCAGATTACTGCCTCTTGTGCGCAAGGACAAAACGATTTCATCTCGCGTAGGCTCGGTGATTTTATCTATCTTCGCATCTTGTAAAAGCTTGCAAAGCTCATTTGCGGTAAGTGCCAGTGTGGCAGCATCTAAAGCCATTTTTTCTCCTCAATTAAAGATATTCAAACGCATCGTGTCCCACTGCGTTTACAATAAATTGCGTATTTGTAAATTCCTTTTGCAGCTTTTTGCACAATGCTTCGCACACGATGTTTTCAGTGGCAAAATGCCCTGCTACTATCAGTGAAATGCCAAGTGCTTTGGCTTTTTGCGCATCGTGATAGCTCGCTTCACCTGTGATAAAGCAATCTGCGCCTGCTGATACAGCATCATCGATAAATTCTCCGCCGCTACCGCCAACGAGCGCTACGCGAAATATGCTTTGCCGTGTATCTACATATTTTATATGTGCCGAAAGCTGCTTTTCGCAATAATTGGCAAGCTCTTTGCAGCTTATAATATCCATAAGCGAGCCAATACACCCAAGCTGCGGCAATGCCGATACAGAGGTAAGCCCGAGCGCATTTGCTAAAATATAATTCACTCCGCCGTTTGCAGCATCAAGGTTAGTGTGCATACATATAGCGGAAATATTATTTTGTATCAGCTCAAATACCACGTCGTCTTTTGCAATAGTGCGAAGCGGAGTAAATATCACAGGGTGATGTGAGATTATTAATCCGCAGCCAAGCCGCGCCGCTTCCGCTACGGCATCGTGAGTAATATCAAGGCTTATAAGTACTTTATCGGTGCTGTCGCACGCGTGTACCAATAATCCTACATTATCCCACGCTTCGGCTGTATTTAGCGGAGCTAATTGTTCAAGATATTTTTCTATTTGTTCTATATTTGGCATTTTTTCGCCTCCGTTTGCAAATAACGCGCTACTGCAAGTGTAGCGCGCGATGTGTCGTCGTCCTCACCGAGAGCTTGCTTTAATAGCTTGCCTGCTTCTATATTGAGATATTGAGCAGTATTGTCACCGCTTGCAAAACCACGAGCGCATATTTTATCGGATAAATGTACAAGCTTTCCGCAATATTTTACACGCATTACAGAATATATACGTCCTGCGGCTTTTGCGAGCGCTTCATCTATGCAAAAGCCGTTTTGGTACAATTGCTTGCGCAATAAATTGTGCTTGGTAGTGGGTATAAGTATAAATGTGTAATAATCATTTTTAGCCCACGGGCAAGAAGATAAAATGTCACAAATAGTTTCTGCCGATAATCCTGCAATAATAATAAACGCAGCTTCGCCCTCGGCAATTGCGTTTAGCCCATTGCCGAGCCGACATTCTACGTTATTAATAGATAAACGCGCAATAAGCTCTTTAGCACGTGATAAAGGCTTATCGGCACAATCCACAGCGATAACTTTACTGCATTTGTACGATAAAGCACAAGCAAGCTTGCCGTGGTCGCAGCCTATATCGGCGGCTACACTGCCATTTGCCACAAAATCGGCAGCTTGCGCAAGGCGTGCATCAAGGTGAATATTAGCCAACCTTTGCGTTAAGCTGTGCTACAAGAGCATCTGCGTCTTGTCCGTGTACATAACAAGCTTCTTCAATGCTTTCGCCGCGAGCAGACGGGCAGCCAAGACAGTGCATTCCGATAGCCATAAATATTTCTGCTGTGTCTGGGTGTGCATCAAGTACATCGCCTAATATGCTTTGCTTTGTTATAGTCATTTTGTAAAACCTACCTTTATATAATAATATTTTAAATTAGTATGCCACCATTTACGCTCAATATCTGCCCTGTGATGAAGCTTGCTTTATCACTTGATAAAAACTCAACAGCATTTGCAATATCCTCTGCGGTGCCAAGCCTGCCAAGCGGAGTGTCATTTATAATGGCTTGCTTGTCATCTTGTGTGAAAAAGGCGAGCATATCGGTATCCACTGCGCCGGGGGATACGCAGTTTACACGTATTCCCGAGGGGGCAAGCTCTTTGGCAAGTGCTTTGGTAAACCCGATAATCGCCGCTTTTGCAGCCGAATAATGCACCTCGCACGAAGCACCTGTTTCTCCCCACATAGAAGCTATATTTATAATACAGCCTTTATGTCTGCTAATCATATCAGGCAATACTGCTTTGCTGCATAGCATAGCGCCTTTAATATTTGTATCGAGCATTTTATCAATATCGTTTTCGCTTAGCTCACAAAACAGCTTTTGCTGTGATATACCTGCGTTATTTACAAGAAGCTCTATATTGCCAAGCACGTTTTTTACGTTGGCACATAGATTTGTGATATCGTTTTGAATAGTAATATCGGCTTTAAATGCAGCAGAGGTAAGCCCTTCGGAATTAAGCGCGTTTACTATGTCGTTTGCTTTTTGCTCGTTACTGTTATAGCATATTGCCACGCTGTATCCGCTTTTGGCAAGCGCAATAGCTATTGCGGCACCTATGCCGCGCGAAGCACCTGTTATTAAAGCTACTTTAGGCATCGGTATCACCACTTTCAGTGTTTTTTATGCGTAATTTTGCAAAAAAACGTTTTAATAGCTCACTACATTCGCTCTCCAGCACGCGGCTTTTTACGAGTGGTACACTTGCAAATGGCATAGCGCATAAATTGGCTACGCTGCCGCAGCAGCCCATTGCACTATCGGCAGCACCATATACTATGCGATTTAGGCGGCTATTAATAATAGCACCTGTACACATAGGGCAAGGCTCTAGTGTAACATATATTTCGCAGCCTGTCAGCCGCCAAGTGCCTAAGCTTTTGCAAGCGGAATTTATTGCAAGCAGCTCTGCGTGATGCGTGGCATTTTGCTCGGTTTCTCGTGTATTATGTGCTAAAGATATTATTTTGCCGTCTTTTATTATCACAGCGCCTACAGGTACTTCGTTTATATCATATGCTTTTTGTGCCTCGGCAATAGCAAGCTGCATATATTTTTCGTCGTTTATCATTTTGAAATCACCAAAGGTAAAATAGCGCGTATGCTCAGCATTACCATCATTGCGATATATACAGGCGCACATACAAGGCGCTCAAATCGGCTTTGCCTGTTTTTCGGATCGTGAAAGCGCGGTATGGCTTTTAGCTGCGAATACACTTTCGATTTTACCGCAAGCGTAATGCAAATAAGCGCAGACACGATTATTACTGCCATTATGTATACGGTAAAGGCTTGCGTTGGTGCGCTGTCACCTTTTTGTACGGCAAAATTTACTATAAATGCAAGCACATTGTTTGAAAAATGTAAAAACATTCCGGGTATTATCGATTGTGTACAATATGCTGTAAGCCCTAAAATTATAGATAGTATAAATATTGAAGGCATAGCTGTAATATCACTGTGCAAAAGCGCAAATGCAAATGACGACACAAGTATGGCGAACCACGGCCCCCAGTGCATAAGTAAGCCTTGCATAGCTCCGCGTACTAATAGCTCCTCCATAATGGCAGGCACCACACATATGGCTATAAAATATATTATAAGTCCTAAAGCGCCATTAGGCAAAGGCATAGCGGCAGGCGGCTTATAGGAAGTGACGGTGCTTGCAAAGCGTGCAAACAGCGTGGTAATTACATTTAAAAATATGCCAATACCGAGAAACACAGGTACAAATAGCCACAACCGATTGTCGTGAGGAACAGTGAGTGAAATATTACATTGTACATTGTCTGTTTGCCCAAGACGTATAGTAAGGTAAGCCAAAGCAAGTGAGCCTTGCGATAATATCAAATTTACAAGCCCCATCACCCATTCGGGTACAGCAATCGGATTTGCAAGAGTAGCGCCTTTAAAAAACAAGGGCAAAAAAAGCCCCGATAAAAACGAAAGCACAAAATAAGCGATAAAATATATCGCCATAGAAAATCCTATTAAATTAGCTGCATAATACAGAAAATCATTGCGGCGTTTTGCCATTTTTTTTGCCTCACATATAATGTATAGTATTATAATACAATATTTAAGCTGTAAACGCAAATATTTAATTTTACGAAATTTTGTGAAGTTTGCTTTTTCTCTTTTATTTCAATGCGATTTTTGGTATACTTAGCAAACAAGTAAAAAATAATTTCAAAATTGTATGAATTTAGAATATAAAGTGTCGATATATTACATTATGGGAGTATATAATGAGAATAGATAAATTTTTAAAGGCGAGCCGCCTTATTAAAAGACGTACTGTAGCAAACGAAGTGGCAGATGCAGGGCGCATCAGTGCTAACGGCCGTCCCGTAAAAGCAAGCTATATTGTAAAAGAGGGCGACATCATTGAAGTGATGTTTGGTGATAAGCCTGTTAGTGTAAAGGTGCTGTCTGTGGCTTTGCCTACAGGCAAGGATGCACCGCGCGAAATGTATGAGATAATTTCACAATAATTATATAGCAACTTTCAAAGCGTACATTGCTATAGTACTAGCCTTACTTTTCTTTGCATATAATATTGCAAAGTGAGGTGATGAGCTTATGGTGCAAGACAAAGCAGAGATATTGCCGAAAATGCCGCATAATATCTCTTTGGAAAACAGAAATTTATTGTGCGCTACAGGAATACTGTCTATAATATCTTATGACGAATATGCGGCTACACTCGATACGGCGCTTGGCACATTAGTGATAGGCGGCAGTGATATCCATATGAGTGAGCTTAGCGTAAAAGCAGGCGAGGTAAAGGTGCAGGGCAATATAGAATACATTCAGTATCAAAATAAAAAAGACAAATCCACATCTCTGTTTAAAAAGCTTATTCGCTGATGCCGGCGATTACACCGATGTGCTTTGCATTGGCAGACAGTATGTATACCTTGGGATTGGGACTTTTGCTTGCCATTGCATATACAATACTGCGTATAATGTGCCGAAATTCTAAATTGGCGGTATTTGTACTGGACGTGGCGATATCTGTGATAGGTGCTTTACTTTATATGAGCGTTATCACACAGCGCAGCTATAGCGGAATAGTAAGATGGTACACAATTTGCGCGTTGTTATGCGGATATAGTATGTGGCATATACTTATTATGCCTATACTTTACGCATTGGCGAACTTTATAAACAGGCTTATAAATGTGTCTGTTACTTACGCTAAAAAATATATAACCGAGCCGATTTTACATTTAGTATATACACATAAAGAAAAAATTAAGGCAAAGCGAAAAAGTGCCGCAACAAAATCGGGAAAACAGTTGCAAAACACCGCTAAGGTGTTGTATAATTCAAATCATAATGTATGAATATTGTTGTAATAATAATATTTTACAGAAAGCTCGTAATTTATGGGAAATACAAAGAAACAAAAGAATAAAGGATTTACATCTTTATTAATGAAGCTGGGCATTTGTATGCTCGGTTTATATCTTGTGATTTCCCTTATTACGGTGCAGGTGGATATAGTTTCTAAGCGGCACGAGCTTGCCGAAAGGCAAGTGACGTTGCAGGAACAGATAGCTCAAAATACAGAGCTTCGGCGCACACTGGAAAATTCCAGTACAGAGGAAACAATAGAGCGGCTGGCGAGAGATAAGCTTGGATACGCGCGCCCTGACGAGCGTGTATTTGTAGATATGTCAGGTAAATAATATTTTAAAGGAGTTATTACTGCAAATGGCATTAGAGGTAGGAAGCATAGTAAACGGAAAAGTTACCGGAGTAAAAAAGTTTGGCGCATTTGTACAAACAGAGGAAGGCACTACCGGTATGGTTCATATTTCCGAGGTGAGCAACAAGTATATTGAGGAGCTTTCACAGGTGCTTAGCGAAGGGCAAGAGGTAAAAGTGAAGGTGCTTAGTATATCACCGGACGGTAAAGTGGCTTTATCAATAAAGCGTACTATGGAAGCACCAAAACCACGAGCGGATACAGGCCGCACTTGGCAACCAAAAGCGGTGCATACTATACCCGAGGGCGAAGCTACCTTTGAGGATATGATGGCTCAATTTAAAACGCGCAGCGAAGAAAAAATATCAGATTTAAAGCGTGTTACCGAAGCACGGCGGGGCGGCGGCTACTCACGTAAAGGGCATTAGTACATTTTGTACAGTATTATCTGCACAAATATAAATAAACTGTAAATATAGCTCGGTTTTTCTTGTATACGTATATATATTATGCTATAATAACTATAGAGACAAAAGTCTCAAAGTTAAGGAGGCATAGATATGAAAATTACGTGTACCGGACGCAAGGTCAGCCTAAAGGACAATTTTGTGGAGAGAGTTAACAAAAAGCTTGCAAAACTGGACAAATTCTTTTCAGACTCGGCAGAGGCACAGGTAACTGTGACAGTGGAGAAGGATTGGCAGACAGTAGAGGTGACAGTAAAAGACAAGGGCTTTGTATCGCGCTCCGAGAAATCCGCAGATCGTATGGAGGACGCTTTAGACACTGCTGTAGATGTATTGTCGCGCCGCATAGTTAAAAACCGTAAGCGCCTAGACAATAAGATTTATCAGCCGGCTGTGGACGAGGTACGTATCGACGAGGTGCCTGATGATGAGCCATATAATGTAATAAGAGAAAAGCATTTTTGCGTAAAACCATCTACGATAGATGAAGCAATATTAGAGATGAATATGCTGGGACACGAGTTTTTCCTGTTCCGTGATTCGGAATCGGACGAGATTAATGTAGTGTATCGCCGTAAAAACGATACCTATGGCTTGTTAATACCGGAAAGATAAATATATCAAAATCCCCTGCGGCTTTATTGCCGCAGGGGATTTTTTACTTTTGTTATAAAGATTATTGCTCATTTATAGTAGCTTGACTTAATTATTGTCCTTGTACACAATTTTTGCAAAGCTGCATACAGCAAAGACGATGCTTTGAGTAAGACAATCGAAAGTGAAATTGCCGTATAAAAACAAAGCGCGACAGTGTACCGAGTATTATCTATTTAAAGCAAATAAAAAAGACCGCCTTGCCAAATATAAAATATTGGCAAAAAAGTCTTTAAATGGAGCCGCATGTCGGAATCGAACCGACGATATCTGCTTGGAAGGCAGAAGTTTTACCACTAAACTAATGCGGCAAATTGCAAAAATTATTGTAACATAAATTAAGCTGATTGTAAAGCGTTTGCTTGTAAAAAATTTTAAAATTGCAAATTTAAGTAATGCAAAGACCGAAAAACAGCTCTTAATCACTTACTGCCCTTGCACTCCACGGATATAATCGGGGTGCAAGGGCAGTAAGGTAAAAAACTTATATTAATGTAAAATAATTTAGCCTACCACTATGCGTGCATCAGGCATTACTTCACGGTTAGCGTTGTCGTTATGCTTGGTAGATAAAGTGATAGCAAGCGATACAGGGCCTACGCGGCCGATAAACATTGTAAGCATAGTTACTATTTTGGCGGTGTTATTCATTACGCCCGTTACACCTACAGATAACCCCACGGTGGCAAATGCACTCACGGATTCAAACACACTGCTCATTTCGTTAATTTCGGGGCCTGAATTGTAAAAAACTGTGAGAGCTGCCGCAATTACAGCTATAGCAGACAGCATAAATATTGCAATGGATTTATACACTGTTTTTTGGTCTATACGTCTGCCTCGCACGGTGGCTTCTGCGCGCCCTTGAATAGTGCTGGAAACAGTAAGCATTATTACAGAAAGCGTGGTTACTTTAATGCCGCCCCCTGTGCCGCCGGGCGCTGCGCCGATAAACATTAATACGCTGACAAACAGCTTTGTAACATTGCTTATTTGCGCTAAATCTACACTGTTAAAGCCTGCGGTACGCGCCGACACGGACTGAAAAGCCGAGTTTGTTACCTTGTGAAATATACTCATAGGGGCTAAGGTGGCAGGATTGTTCCACTCCAGTATCAAAAAGCCTAAAGTGCCGAAAAGAATAAGAAATGCCGTCATTCCAAGCACTATCTTGGAATGTAAACGCAAATGCTTGTTTTTGCGGAAATTGGCAATGTCGAACCACACTATAAAGCCAAGACCGCCCGAGATGATAAGCAATGCTATAATGGTTAGCACATATGTGTTTTCAAAATAAGGTACTAAGCTGCCATAAGCGCCAAGACGGCCTAAAATATCAAAGCCTGCATTACAAAACGCTGAAATGGCAATAAACACGGATATAAACATACCTGCACTACCAAATTGCGGTACAAATACAAAGGCAAGTAAAATAGCACCTGCTGCCTCAAAGGTAAGAGCTACTTTCATTACAAATTCAAGTAATTTGCCGGCTTGGCTTGCATCGGAGGTGCTGATGGATTCGCTTGCGAGCTTCATACTTTTAAAGCCCATTCGTCTGCCTATAGCTACGTTTAGAAAGCTGGTAAGCGTTACAAGCCCAAGTCCGCCCACTTGAATAAGCATTAATATAATTACTTGACCGAACAAAGTGAATTTGGTGTAAGTGTCGAATACGATAAGCCCTGTAACGCAGGTGGCTGATGTGGCAGTGAAAAACGCATCTACTATGCCAAGCTTACCGTCTACAGTGGCAAAAGGCAGCATCAGCAGTAAAGAGCCGCATATTATTACACCGAGAAAGCTTACTACTATAAGGCGCGTAGGGCTAAGCTCGTGATAATGTTTTTTCTTAAACATATTTAAATTGGAAATGAATTGCAAAAAATATCCCCCATTCAATATACATATTTGTATCTACCCACTATACACTAATGCGCAGCTAAATTCAACTGTTTTTGAACTTAATAATGTAGACTTTTGATAATGCGTATGATAATATAAAAGACAGATATGATGAGAGGGTGCTAGATGATGGAAATAAAGGGTGAAGCAAAGCTTACTACATTAGAAGCAATCAGTATGATAGTAGGGCATAGCATAGGTACGGGGATTATAGCTGTACCGTTTTTGGCAACGCGAAACAGCATTTTAGATGTAATATGGATGGTGATGCTGGCATATTGCGTAAATGTGATATTGCACCTTATTATAGCGGAGCTTTCATATAATAACGGAGGGATGCAGCTGGTAAAGAGCTTTGAGGGCGAGCTTTTTACAGGTAAAAGCAAAAAAATATTCAGCTGGATAATGTTTGCCGTATATGGGCTTGCCATTATGGTAGGTGTAAGCGGCAATATTAACGGCGGCGCGCAAACCTTGCAAAGCTGGTTTAATATTCCGTTTGCCTTAGCGCAGGTGATATACTATCTGCTTGCAGGTATTGTGGTATTTATGGGTATGAAAGCGGTAGGCATTGCACAAAAATACTCTGTAATGCTGCTGCTTTGCATAGTGGCGGTTATTACTGTAGGTACATTTACTATGCCTGTATCACTGCCGACGGCAGCCCCTATGCAGATAAATAATATGTTGGCACTGTTTAGTATGATAGTGTTTGCCACATCGGCAAACCAAGCGGTAATTCAGTGCGTAAAAGGATTAGAGGGCAATGCCAAAAAGATACGCAAAGCTATTATGATAGGCTTTGCCATATCTTGCTTATTTGTGCTTATTGTTACATTTACAGTGCTTATTGGAGTACACGGTACATTGGATAAGGAGCTTGCGTATATTCAGCTTGGCGCTAATATCGGCAAATGGGCAAAGCTGCTTGCAGGTGTATTTTCGCTTTTTGCACTGCTCACTACATTTTGGTCAAACACATTAAGCTTGCGCGATGTAGTACACGAGCAAGTGGGGCTACCAAATAAGCTGTGCTGGGTAATAGCTACAGTGCCTTGCTTATTATTTGCAATGTTTGGAGTAAGCAGCTTTATAGTGCTTACGCGCATTATGAGCGGAGTGGTAGTGCTTGTAAGTATAATGCTCGTGCTTACGTATAATAAATCGCGCCGCAAGGCAGGCAATAGCCCTATATGCGGCAAGCTTGGCACTGTGCCTTTTCAGGCGCTGATGATAGCGGCTACTGTAATATGTGCCATTGGCGCGCTTATACCGGTGAAATAATGTATACATCAAATAATTTTTATACGGATAATGACGGACATTTTGCGATGATATTGCCAAAAAATAAGCCTTTTTGCATATTGCAGCTTACGGATTTGCATTTAGGCTTCGGGGCGCTGTCTTATAAAGCAGATGCTATGTGTATGGATGCTGTTAGTAAGGTGATAAATAAGGCAAAAGCGGATTTAATCATTCTCACGGGGGACAGTATTTTCCCGTTTTTGCCAAAAGCAGGTACGCTGAATAATCTTAAAGAGGCGCGAAAGCTTGTTTCGTTTATGGATAGCTTTAAGGTGCCATACGCGCTGATATTTGGCAATCACGATATTGAGATGGGCGCACGCGGCAGTAAAGAGCAAGTAGCGCAGATATTTGCACAGGGAAAATATAGCATTTTTGCAAACGAAGATGCCAATATTTATGGATTTGGCAATTATATCATTAAATTATTAAATGAAAACGGTGGCATTGTATCGGCGCTTGTGATGCTAGACAGCAATATGTACGGTGACGGCTGGTTTTTCAGCGGATTTGACTGTATACATCAAGACCAAATAAATTGGTGTATGGATAGCTTGCAAGAGCTTAAAAAGCAGAATGAAAATTTAAAGGCGATGAGCTTTTTTCATATGCCGATAGCCGAATATAAAATTGCATACGAAAAGATGAAGCTTAAAGATAAATCTGTAATATATAATTTTGGCAGTATCGGCGAAAAAAATGATTATTTCGGAATATCTAAAAATGATTGCGACTTTTTTGCGCAAGCTGAAAAAAGCGGCATTATCAAGGCTATGTTTTGCGGACACGACCATTTAAATACATTATCGCTTACATATCGCGGCATTGTGCTTACTTATGGTATGTCTATGGATTGTCTTGGCTACAAGGGCATACGCACGCAATATACACAGCGCGGAGGCACACTGGTAGATATAGATTTAAACGGAGATTTTAATATATCGCCGCTTCCGCTTACTACTGTGGTATCTACAAGAGTGAGAGGCAAGACAAAATAATGAGATGAAAAACAGCAGCTTTACAAAGCGTGAATGGCTTTGTAAAGCTGCTGTTTTAAAATATATTACATATTGCCAGTAGAGCCAAATCCGCCTGTGCCGCGCTGAGTGCCACTTAGCGATGCAGCTTCAATGTAGCTTGCATTTATCACAGGCATTATCGCCATTTGCGCAATGCGCTCTTTGTTTGATATAGTATAGCTTTCACTTCCGAGATTGATAAGGCTTACGCATATTTCGCCTCTGTAATCAGAATCTATCACGCCCACACCGTTTGCAAGCGCTAATCCGTGCTTTGAGGAAAGCCCGCTGCGTGCAAATAAAAAGGCGGCGATGTCTTTTGCAGGCAGCTCTATTGCTATACCTGTAGGTATAAGCTTGCGCTCGTTTGGCGCAATTGTAATGCCGTTATCAGGGCATATTGCGTATAAATCCGCCGCCGCTGCACCGCTTGTGCCAAGCTTTGGTGCTATTGCATCACAGTGCAGCTTAGTAAATTTTATTTGCATAATTACCTCTGTTATATAGTGCCTTTAAAATAAAGTCCGCGTGTAAATTCGCTGCCAAAAGGCTCTGCATTTGTGAATTTACGTATCACGTCGGCACATTCTTTTTTGGTTTCGATTGTAAAATATAAAATAGCATAATCTATGGGCATTTCGGTAAGCTTGTCGCCCATATATATTGGAATGGGATTAAATACAGTGCGCACAGCACCGTTACAGCGCACAGGTAAACGCACGTTTTTACGGTCTAGCAATGTGCCTTTTTTGGTGCAGCCGTCACAAGTGCGCACATTGTGCATAGGGCAGGCGCGTGTGAACATTAAAGGCATATGTCCGTAACAGATAGCCGATATATTTACGTTTTCGGGCATATAGTTCATATCGCTCGACATCATTTCCACAGATGCGCAAAGAGTGTTTACGCAAAGCTTTGCATAGGCATCGGCACATACGGGGTTTGCTACATTCAGCCCAAAACCGCCGATAATATCAGCATCTCCGATAAGGTTAATATGTGCAATATTTTCGGCGGTAAATCCGCCAAAGCCCATACGCTTTGCAGTATCTACGGCTGTTTGCACGGCTTGCTCGGCATTGCCAAATTCAGCTCGCGGCAGCTCTAAATATATTTTACTGCGCAGCTCGAATGGCGCATCCTCATATTGTGCCAAAGGTATTATTATTTTAGAAAATTGGGATAAATCGCTTGGCATCTGCGTAATATTAGCAAAGCGGGATATAAGCTGTATATCGCGCTTTGTACGGCGATTAAGCACAGGCGGCTCATATTCTTCGCATATTAGCGGCTGAGGTGCTTCGCGCTTTGCAAGCAAGGCATCAAGCGCACGTCTGCGCATATCACTTATTTCGCTTGAAGCAAGATAATATTGCCCCTCTAGCTGCAAATTAATGTCGCGCGGATAAAATGGTGTGCCGCCCGTTTTGGTAAGCGTACGCTTAATAGCCTCTGAATTATCGGTTTTGGCAGGCTCGGGAACAAGCTCACTGTATATTATAGAGGTGCGGTTGCCGTCTGTGGCACTGAGCTTTGCGCCGTGTACATTTAATGTAAACTGCATATCCACAGGCACACAAGGAAATTCGCGCCTATAAAGCTCACGCAAGCGCGGCAAGGCTTTTTTGGCGGCAGCGGTATCATCTTGTGTGCGTATGCCAAACATCTCTTTATCTCTTTTGCCTGCAATATAAGCATCTGTAAAGCCCGAACGCGAAAATACATCTTGTAAAAGCTGCGCATCATATTTTTCACCGTGTAAAGCGGAAATTGCCGCATTTACAGCGGCGGCGCAATACTCGTCTGTGCGAAGCCGCCCTTCTATTTTAGCGGATACCACGCCCAAATCACAAAGCTTTGGCAAATACGCAAGGTGAGACATATCTTTTAGGCTAAGATGACATTCTCCTGCATCTCCTGCTGAAAAAGGCAGACGGCAAGGCCCTGCGCAAGCGCCTCTGTTGCCGCTACGTCCACCTAAAAAGGCACTCATATAGCATTGTCCGCTAATGCTCACGCATAAAGCGCCGTGTATAAATACTTCTGTTTCTATGCCGCAATGCTTTGTGATATGCTCTATTTCGGCAAGAGTAAGCTCACGAGCCAAAATCACTCTTGTAAAGCCGAGCTTTGCCAGCATTA
>JAVWEG010000015.1:0-34165 GCA_036641735.1 Oscillospiraceae bacterium | reverse complement strand
GCGGCAGCGCCTAAGCGCGAGGTAGTAACCGTTACTGTAGATACACGCGCAGTAGATGTAAACTTAGATAAATTTAACGAAAAATATAACGAGCTTGCAAAGAGCAAGGCTGTAGAAAACCGCAAAAAGCCACAGCCTACAGGCAATAAACAAAAGTTTACAGGCAGACCTAATCGTTTTGGCGGCAATAATCGCAACACTCCGTTTCAGCAGCGCCACCGTGAAACAGAGCAAGAGCGTTTACAGCGTATTCAGCTTGAAAAAGCTCGTAAAGCGCAATTGCGCATATCTATACCGGACGAAATTACCGTTGGAGAGCTTGCAAGCCGCCTAAAGGTTAATGCCGCACAGGTTATCAAAAAGCTGATGGGCTTAGGCATAATGGCTACGCAGACAGAAACTATCGATTTTGATACGGCAAGCCTTGTATCAGAGGAGCTTGGCGCAAAGGTAGAACACGAGGTACACGTAACTATTGAAGAGCGTTTGTTTGAGGTAGACGAGGATAACGACCAAGACTTAACAGAGCGCCCGCCGGTAGTAGTGGTAATGGGACACGTAGACCACGGCAAAACATCTATTCTTGATGCTATCCGTAAAACCAAAGTTACGCAGGGCGAAGCAGGCGGCATTACACAGCATATAGGTGCTTATCAGGTAATGCAAGACGGCAAGCCTATTACTTTCCTTGATACTCCGGGACACGAAGCATTTACGTCTATGCGTGCGCGCGGCGCAGACCTTACAGATATCGCGGTATTGGTAGTGGCAGCAGACGATGGCATTATGCCGCAAACCGTTGAGTCTATCAATCACGCTAAATCCGCAGGTGTTACTATAATAGTAGCAATCAATAAAATGGATAAGCCTACGGCTAACCCGGAGCGCGTAATGGAGCAGCTTACACAATATGAGCTAGTGCCTGAAGAATGGGGCGGCGATATTATTTGTGTACCTGTTTCGGCAGCTACGGGCGAGGGCATAGATACATTGCTTGAAATGATTAATCTTGCGGCGGAGGTAAAAGAGCTTAAAGCTAATGTAAACCGCCGTGCAAAGGGCGCTGTAATAGAGGCACGTCTTGATAAGGGCGAAGGCCCTATTGCCACTATTCTAGTGCAAAAGGGTGTATTACATCAGGGCGATGTAATAATTGCAGGTACTTCTGTGGGACGTGTGCGCGTAATGCGCAACGATTCGGGCGAGATAATAGAAACAGCAGGCCCGTCTACTCCTGTAGAGATTACAGGGCTTACCGAAGTGCCGAGCGCAGGTGATATGTTTGACGCTGTAGAGGACGAAAAATTAGCGCGTGAGCTTGCAGACCGTCGCCAAAGTGAGGCAAAGGAAGTACAGTTCTCTTCTTACCAAAAGGTTACGCTTGATAATTTGTTTAGCCAGATAGCCGAAGGCGAAATGAAAGAGCTTGCAATAATAGTGAAGGCAGATGTACAAGGCTCTGCCGAAGCTGTAAAGCAAAGCCTAGAGAAAATTACAAACGAAGAAGTGCGCGTGCGCGTAATACACGCAGGTGTAGGCGCTATAAACAAGAGCGATGTAATGCTTGCAAATGCAGGCCACGCTATTGTTATAGGCTTTAATGTGCGCCCCGATCCTGTAGCCAAAGAGGAAGCAGAGCAAGCAGGGGTAGAGCTGCGTATGTACAGAGTTATCTACGATGCGATAAATGATGTAACAGATGCAATGAAGGGTATGCTTGCACCTAAGTTCCGTGAAAAAGAGCTGGGACGTGCCGAAGTGCGCAGTGTATTTAAGATATCCTCGTCAGGCACTATTGCAGGCTCTTATGTATTGGACGGCAAGGTGTCACGCGATGCCAAAATCCGTTTAGTGCGTGACGGTATTGTTATTACCGAGGACGAGATAGATTCCTTGCGCCGCTTTAAGGACGATGTAAAAGAAGTGGCAGCAGGTTACGAATGTGGTATAGGTCTTGAAAAATATGCCGATATTAAAGAGGGCGATATTTTTGAAGCATTTATCATAGAGGAATACAGAGATTAAACTTGTATGGGCGGATATATCCGCTCGCGCAAAGGAGGCATATTATGTCTGAAAATGTAAAAGGCGGCCGTTTAAACGAGGATATGAAGCGTGAGATAATCGCTATTATAGGAGCGATGAAAGATCCTCGTTTGCAAGGATTTTTAACGGTAATGAGAGTAGAATGTACACCCGATTTATCCAATGCAAAGGTATATGTAAGTATGATGGGTAAAGAGGGTGGCACAAACGAAGCTGTAGCAGCTCTTACACACGCGGCAGGGCATATACGCTCGGAAATATCAAAGCGTATGCATATTCGCAAATCGCCCGAATTTGCATTTTATGCAGATAATGGCGCAGAGTATGCGGCACATATCAATGAGCTGCTGAAAAGCCTAGAAAAGGAGCAGGAATGAGCGAGCTTTTAGATTTGGTTTCGGTAATAAGCAAGCTGTTAAATTGTGAAAGTATTTTGCTTTTGTGCCACAAAAATCCCGATGGAGACACCTTAGGCAGTGCGAGTGCGCTATATTGGGCGCTTGAAAAGCTAGGTAAAACAGTGGGGATTTTGTGTGCGGACGAGATACCCGAGCGATATGATTTTATGGGTATTTCGCTGTTTAAAGATGAGTTTGATCCGCAGTATATAGTGGCAATAGATGTGGCAGGAGTACAGCTCTTTGGAGAGACACTCAACAAGTATATTAAAAACGTAGATATGTGTATTGACCATCATCCGTCTAATTCAGGATATGCCGATTGTATGTTACTGGACGGAGAAGCTGCCGCTACAGCGGAGATAATATACGACGTTATAAATGCGCTCGGCGTAGAGATAACTCCGCAAATAGCCGATTGCTTATACACGGGCATTTCCACAGATACAGGCTGTTTTAAGTTTGGCAATACCACTGCGCGCACGCATACTATTGCGGCAGCGCTAATGCAGGCAGGTGCCAATACCATAGAGCTGAACAGTATTTTGTTCGAGAGCAAAAGCCGCAGACGCTTAGATATAGAAAAAACGGCGCTTGAAAATATGGCTTTTTATTTTGATAATCGCTGTGCGCTTACGTTTCTCACCCGTGAAGAAATAGCGGCGGCAGGAGCAGACGGCACCGACCTTGAGGGCATCACCAGTATTCCGCGCACTATAGAGGGCGTAAAAGTAGGCATTACTATGAGGCAGCTTGAAACAGGCAGCTACAAGATATCCGTGCGCACTACGCACGATGTAAATGCCACTGAAATATGTTCGCATTTGGGCGGCGGCGGCCATAAACAGGCATCGGGATGTGAGATTATAGGCGGACTTGAAAATTCAAAGGCGGCTATTTTAGCCGAGGTAAAAAAGGTGTTATGCAAGGAATAATTATAGTGGATAAGCCTGTAGGCTTTACTTCATTTGATGTAGTGGCAAAGCTGCGCGGCATATTGCAAACTAAAAAAATAGGACACAGCGGCACGCTTGATCCAATGGCAACAGGCGTGCTGCCTTGCTTTGTGGGCAGAGCATCTAAAGCTGTGGATATGCAGGAATGTCACGATAAAGGATACGAGGCAACGGTGAGCTTTGGCATAAGCACAGATACAGGTGACATTACAGGCACGATATTAAATAGCAGTAATGCCGAAGTAAATGAAGCGGATTTTTTAAATGCGCTGCAAGGTATAGTAGGCAAGCAAAGCCAATTGCCACCGATGTATTCGGCAGTAAAGGTAAACGGGCAGCCGCTTTACAAAGCGGCGCGTAAAGGCGAGACGGTAGAGCGTACACCGCGCAATATAGAAGTATATATTGCAGAATATCGCGGCAAAATAGCGCATAATGAATACAGCTTTTACGTGGAATGTTCCAAAGGCACTTATGTGCGTACTCTTTGTGAAGATTTGGGCGAGCGGCTTTGCGTACCGGCTGCAATGTCTGCGCTTCGCAGAGTAAAATCAGGTGTATATACCGCCGAAAACGCTTATTCTATAGATGAGATACAAAAGGCGAAAAACGAGGGCAGAGTGGAAGCACTTATGCAAAATGTAAGCACGGTATTTGCACATCTGCCAAAATACGAGCTGAATAAAGAAGGGTTTGACCGTCTTTTAAACGGCGCTATTTGTAAAGCAATGCTTGCAAACGGACGATATCAGCTTGTATTTGAAAACAATTTTGTAGGTGTGTGCAGCATCACAGATGAAGTTTTAGACAGTGTAAAGCTTTTTTGTGAAAGAGAGTGAAAAAGGGATGCAGTTATATACAAAATTAATGCCGATTAACGCGAAAAACGGCACGGCTGTAGCTCTTGGATATTTTGACGGAGTGCATTTGGGGCATAGAGCGGTTATTGGGGCAGCAGTACAATATGCGCGCCGTAACGGCTGCGACAGCGCGGTATTTACGTTTTCTATGCCAAGCAACACAGAGATAAAAGGCAAAGGAATATTGAGCGAGGAGCTAAAACAGGAGCGTATAGCGGCGCTTTGCGTAGAGCATTATATGAGTCCTTCGTTCAGTGAATTTTGCAAGCTTACACCTTTAGAATTTGTAAGCGAAATACTCGTAGAAAAATTTGCCGCAAGGGCTGTTTTTTGCGGTGACAATTTTACATTTGGCGCGCATAAGGCAGGCGATGTAGCCTTGCTTACAAAGCTTTGTAAAGAGTATGGGATACAGGTGTATGCAGAGCATTTAGCACAGTACAACGATATAATAGTGTCGTCCACTCGCATACGCACATTGCTTATAAGAGGCGATGTGGACAAGGCAAATGCGATGCTCGGCGCGCCATACGCAATTAATTATGAGGTGGTACACGGCAAGGGGCTTGGCGCAAAGCTTGGCGTACCCACTATTAATCAAGTGTTTGCACAGCATATGCTAATGCCAAAATGCGGTGTATATGCTACACGCGTATACATAAACGGCAAAATTTATTCGGCAGCCACAGGGCTTGGCAGCCGTCCCACGGTGCAGGGCGAGGGCATTACCTGCGAAAGCTTTATAAAGGGATTTGACGGCGACATATACGGAGAAAAAATAAAAGTAGAGTTTATAAAATATCTGCACGATACTAAACGCTATGAGACATTAAACGAGCTGAGAGATATGATAAATGAAGCCGCCGAAAAATCGGAGGCATTATTTATAAAGACAAAATAATATTTGCTTTTAGCTATGTGTTATGTTATACTATTACAGATGTACCCGCGGCTCGGTATTGGGTGTATGCCCCAAAGGGGAACGCACTTTGCCCTATACTGTGTTGCGTGGCAAATAATTAAATGAGGTGTATTTACAATGGAAGCAAAAAAGACTATTATCGAGAGCGCTCGTGTACACGAGACAGACACAGGCTCACCTGAGGTACAGGTAGCATTGTTAACAGCACGTATCAATCATCTTACCGAGCATCTGAAAACTAATAAGAACGACCATCATAGCCGCCGCGGACTATTAAAGATGGTAGGCGCACGTCGTAACTTACTTGCATATCTGCAAAAGAAAGATATCGCGCGTTATCGTGCCCTTATTGCTAAGCTCGGCTTGCGCAAATAAAACATTAATGCGAGGCTGCTCTTATGGCAAGGGCAGCCTCACTTATGTTTTGATAGTATTTTCTTCAAAGGGTATTTTGCGATCGGTAGCAATAAATCGAATGGATAAAATTTTGTCCACTGGATTTGTTGCTATAACTCGCTGCCCTTTATAATATTAAGGAGGCAAAATAATGGCAATAGAATTTTCATCTAAAAAAGAGACGTTTGAGGGCTTTAAAGTCTTTGAAACAGAGCTTGCAGGCAGACCATTTGTAGTAGAAACAGGCAAAATGTGCGATTTATCTAACGGAAGCTGCCTTGTGCGTTATGGCGAAACAGCCGTATTGTGCAATGTAACTATGAGCGCCGCACCACGCGACGGTATAGACTTTTTCCCTCTGTCGGTAGACTTTGAGGAAAAAATGTATGCAGTAGGCCGTATTCCAGGCTCATTTATGCGCCGTGAGGGACGTCCGGGCGAAAAGGCAGTGCTTACCAGCCGCGTAGTAGACCGTCCTATTCGTCCTTTATTCCCACACGATATGCGTAACGATGTATCTGTAGTAATGACTGTAATGAGCGTAGACCAAGATTGCAGCCCTGAAATTGCAGGTATGATTGGTGCATCTATTGCACTTTCGATATCAGATATTCCGTGGGCAGGCCCTATCGGCGGAGTATTTATGGGGCTTGTAGATGGCGAGCTTGTGGTAAACCCTACCGAAAAGCAGCGTGAAACAAGCGATTTGCAGCTTACAGTGGCTGCAAGTATGGATAAAATAGTAATGATAGAAGCAGGCGCTAACGAAGTAGACGAAGTTACTATGCTAAACGCTATCAAAATGGCTCACGGCGAAATAAAAACACTTATTGGTTTTATCAATAAAATGGTAGCCGAAATAGGCAAAAAGAAGATTGATTTCCAGTCTATGAAGCTGAGCGATGAGCTTATGGACAGCATTAAAGCAGAGTTTTTGAACGACTTTAAGGCAGCTATGGACACAGACGACAAGACAGTACGCGATATGCGCCTATTGCCTGTACGTGAAAAAATAAGCGCCAAGTATAAAGAGCAATACGGCGAGGGTGTTATCGAGGAGATAATGTACCTAATGCAAAAGCAAGTAGTGCGCCGCTGGTTACTTGATGACGGCAAGCGTGTAGACGGACGCGGCATCAACGAAATACGTCCGCTTGCAGCCGAAGTAGGCTTGCTGCCTCGCGTACACGGCAGTGGTATGTTTACTCGCGGACAAACACAGGTGCTTACCGTGGCTACATTATCTACGGCGCGTGATGCTCAGATAATGGACGATTTAAGCACAGAGCCAACAAAAATGTATATGCATCATTATAATTTCCCACCGTATTCTGTGGGTGAAGCAAGAGGGCTTCGCAGCCCGGGCCGCCGCGAGATTGGCCACGGAGCTTTGGCAGAGCGCGCATTGCTTCCTGTATTGCCAAGCCAAGCAGATTTCCCGTACGCTATGCGTTTAGTCAGCGAAGTATTATCATCTAACGGCTCTACAAGCCAAGCTTCCATATGCGGCTCTACGCTTGCACTTATGGATGCAGGTGTGCCAATAAAGGCACCTGTAGCAGGCATTTCCTGCGGCCTTATCACAGAGGGTGAGCGCTGGATGACTATGCTTGATATTCAAGGTGTAGAAGATTTCCACGGCGATATGGACTTTAAAGTCGGCGGCACTCAAAAGGGTATCACCGCTATCCAAATGGACATCAAAATTGACGGTCTTACAATGGAAATCATTGAAGAAGCATTTGAAAAATGCCGTAAAGGCCGCCTATATATCCTAGACGAAATTATGCTGCCTGCTATTGCACAGCCGCGCGCAGAGCTATCTAAATATGCGCCTAAGATGTTGTCTATGATGATAGACGTGGATAAAATCCGCGATGTTATCGGCAAGGGCGGTAAGGTTATCCAAGAGATTTGCGCTACCTGCAACGCAAAGATTGATATTGAAGAAGACGGCCACGTTTATGTATCCGCTGTGGATATTGAGGACGCGAACCGTGCGCTTCACACTATCAAAACTATCGTTGAGGATCCGGAAGTAGGCGCTATCTATAAGGGCAAGGTTACACGTCTTATGACGTTTGGCGCTTTTGTAGAGATTGCTCCGGGTAAGAAGGTCTTGTGCATATTTCGAAGCTCGACACAACTCGTGTAGAGAAGGTAGAAGATGTAGTAGCGGTAGGCGATGAGTTGCTTGTAAAGGTAACAGAGATTGACCAGCAAGGGCGCATCAATCTATCACGCAAGGACGCGCTTGCCGATATGGCGGCAAAGCAAGCCAACAAATAAATAATATTAAAAGGGCGATTTTGCAAAATGATTTACATTTTGCAAAGTCGCCCTTTTTGTTTTAAAAATTATCTGTCAAATGTCATTTCAAGGCAGGTATTCCATTTATCACACTCGGAAATAGTGACGGTGGCTGCTTTGTCGCTCCATTCGCCTGTTGCATCAAAGCTGTCTGGCAAACCGTGCCACGGCTCTATGCACACAAATTTAAGGTCGCCTGCGGCACTCCACAGCAATACATACGGAAACCCTTTTATGCCTACGCTTATGCTGCGCCCTGTATCTTTTTCCACCAAAGTTATAGTATCACTGCACAAATTTTTAAGGCAGATACTATCATTGCTGAATAATGTGTTAGTTAGCGCGATTGTGTTTTTATCGGCAAAAAATTCACGTTCTTCGCCTGTTACCAGCCCGTCGGCTGCACCTGTTTTTATTTCAATCGGTGTTTCCTGCTTAGAGAAACGCAATTCGTAATCCTCTACTGTGTGCTTGTCATCAAAAGGACATACAAAGCCGGGGTGAAAGCCCACGGAAAACGGCATATCCCAATCGCCCTCGTTCGCCACCTCTACATCTTGTGAAAGCGTAGTGCCGCTGAGGGTATAGGTGATAGTAAGGCGAAAAACGAACGGAAATTTTTCCATAGTTATGGCATTTGCCGCAAGCTCAAATGAAACACAAGTTTCATCTTGCTTTACAAGAGCAAATTCAAGGTCGCGCGCAAAGCCGTGACCGCCGCCCTTATATTCCACGCCGTTATGCGTAAACTGCCCGTTTTTCAGCTTGCCGCAATAAGGGAATAAAATAGGTGCGTGGCGGTTCCATACGCTGGGGTCAGCATTCCATAAAAGCTCGCTGTTATCGTCTTTTTTTATAATGCTTGTAAGCTCTGCACCAAGTGATGCAATGCGAACGCGCAAAAAATTATTTTCAAGGAATGTATCCATAATGTCCTCCATAATTGATTACTTTATATAATATATTCATTATAGTACAAATTTAATCAAATGTGAAGCGAAAGCCACAGGTAGCACAAAAAAATTATTATCATAAGCTGAATTATGAATGATATTTATAATTTAAGGGGGAAAGCCTAATGATTAATAATAATTGCAGATGTCCGTGTCCGCCGCCGTGTCCGCCACCGACTGCAAACGGACTGATAAGAGTACGCAGTGCTACAGGTGAGGATGCTGTACCCGTGCCAAATGTGGATATACGTATAAGCCCTGTCGGCAACACAAGCGGCAGTTCTATCGTTTTTAATACAGGTGAGAATGGATTATCAAACGATATTCAAGTACAGTGTCCGTCACGCGCACTGTCTTTAGACGAAAATAATACTACAGTACTGCCATATGCAGTATATAATTTGTCGGCTGTGGCACAAGGCTACGGCACAATATATATTGAGGGTATTCAGGTGTTTGCAGGCGAAGTAGCAATGGTGGATTTAGCGATGATACCTGCGCTTGACCCATTGTCATCTATAAGCGACGAAACCTTTGTAGTGCCTGAACACTCACTTTTTACAGGTACGGGCGGCTCGGGACAAGGCCCTATCGAAGCTTGTAAAATACCGCGTGTGCTGTCTCAAGCCGTGATACCCGATAGAATTACAGTGCATTTAGGCAAACCTACAGCGAGTGCGCAAAATGTAACGGTATCGTTTCGCGATTATATTAAAAACGTAGCATCGAGCGAGGTGTATCCCACTTGGCCCGAGGAAGCATTGCGCGCGAATATCCACGCGCAGATAAGCCTTGCCGTAAACCGTGTGTACACTGAATGGTACAAAAGCAAGGGATATCCGTTTCAGATAACAAGCTCTACGAGCTACGACCAAAAATACGTTCACGGACGTAATATTTTTGAAGTGATGAGCCGTATTACCGATGATATATTCAATACCTATGTGCGTAAAACAGGCACTGAAAACCCGTTTTACACCGAATATTGCGACGGTAAGCAGGTAACTTGCGCAGGTATGAAGCAGTGGGGTACAGTAACGCAGGCGCAAAACGGTAAAAACGCTTTACAAATATTGCAATATTATTATGGAAATATAGAGATAGTGCGCACTGATAATATTGCGGCGATACCCGAAAGCTATCCCGGAAATGCTTTGCGGCAGGGTGACACAGGGCCTAATGTAAGCATTATACAGCGCTGGCTTAATCGCGTGGCAAAGGATTATCCGTTTTTCGGCACGCTTACGGTAAATGGAGTATTTGGCGCGGAGACTACAGCCGTAGTAAAAAAATTTCAAAAACAGTTTTCGCTTGAACAGGACGGAATAGTGGGCAGAAGCACTTGGTATAAAATAAGCTATATTTACGTGGCTGTAAAAAAGCTTGCAGAGCTTACAAGTGAAGGCGAAAAGCCAAACGGACTGCCTGTATCGGGCGTGTATCCGGGTACGCCCTTGCGCATAGGCTCACGCGGAACAAGCGTGGAGCAAATACAATTTTGGCTAAATGGCATTGGCAAATTTGTAAGTAGTATTCCGTCAGTAGCTGTAGACGGTATTTTCGGCGCAGGTACGTCTAGCGCTGTGCGAGCATTTCAAACGCATTTTAAGCTTACAGTAGACGGCATAGTAGGCGCAAATACTTGGAACGCAATATATAACGAATACAAATCGGTGGAAATGGACACAACACCACCTCCTATTAATCGCCCTGGGCAGTATCCGGGTGCGCCCTTGCGCGTAGGCTCACGCGGTGATGACGTAATGCGAATGCAGTTTTATCTGCGCATTATTTCGCGATTTAATTCCGCTATACCGTCAATTACCGCCGATGGTATATTTGGCGCTGCTACGTCTAGCGCTGTGCGCGCGTTTCAAAGCTTTTACGGTCTTGCCGCTGATGGAGTGGTGGGGCTTCTTACCTGGAATAAAATTTATGAGGTATACACCTCCCTCACAAACGAATTACTGGCTCCCTCCGACCGTCCGGGTACTTACCCAGGTACTCCGCTTCGTCAAGGCGACAGCGGCAGGGCTGTAAAAGAATTGCAGTATTATTTGTTTTTATTATCTGCTTATTATGCAAGCATACCCGTAATAGCGGTGGACGGTAGGTTCGGCCCTGCCACTACGCAAGCGGTAAAGGCTTTTCAAAGGCTTCGTAATCTCACGGTGGACGGCATAGTAGGGCGCGCCACTTGGGCGGCTATTTATGCGCAAATACAAAAGTTTTTCAATATTGACGGGCCTGTGTACGCTTACGAACCAATAGAATATGCAGGGCAGCCAATAGGCAGCGGAAGCGGCGGTGACAGCGTGCTGTTTATTCAATATTTATTACAATATATCGGATTTTTCAGTGATATGATATTGCCTTGCGAGCAAACGGGAAATTATGATGCGCAAACGGAATTGAGCGTAAAGAGCTTTCAAAAAATAGCAGGGCTTGCCGAAACGGGAATAGTAGACAATACTACTTGGGATTATCTCGTTACGGCTTGGCTACAGCTTGCAAGCGAAACCGACAGAACTAAAGGCGTAAAATCGGACACTCAATTCCCGGGATATGTGCTGCTTTTAGGCAGTGCAGGGCTGGATGTAGAGGAGCTGCAAGCATATATTAACGGCATTGCGGCGCGCTATTGCGTGGGGGATTTTGTGCCTGAAAACGGTATTTACGATTTAGCTACCGAAGCGGCAGTGGCAAAATTGCAAGAAGGATTTGGGCTAGAGGTTACGGGGGTAACAAATAGAGAAACCTGGGATGCAATTTACGCATTTTATATTAAATCATAATAAAAAAGCATTGCCACACAAAGCAAAATTTTGTTATTGATTTTGTTTTATAAAAGTGTCGATATTCGCAAGTACTTTTTCGCTCAAACGTATAAAAGCTTGTTCGGTGCGGCCTGACGATGTATTAATGCAATTTACGTGAGGATTGCAAATTAAATCTCCGCTTATATCCCCGAGCGCCGCTACTGTGTCGCAAAAAAATTCGTTGTCACCGTGCGCCAGCCACTTGGCAAGCGCGCTTGTATTATGAGATGGCCCAATAGAGGTATTGAACATTATTTTGTTGTTACCAAGCCACTCAAATTGTTCGTCATTAAATAAAATTACGTTTTTATTAAGGCAAGTGCATACCACATCTATTGTAGGAAGCAGCTCTTCAAGAGCAAGATATTTAATGCCCTTTGCTTCGGCTGCGGCTTTGCGCGTGCGGCTGTAATAATATAAATCTGCGCCAAAGCTTTGCAGCCCTTCGGCAATCATTTGCCCTGAAGTGCCAAGCCCTACTATGCCTACTTTAAGAGAAGTAAGCTCTGTTGGCAGTGCGTGCCATTGCTTGCCGCCATATCCGTGCAGATAACGTATTAGCTCGTACGCTACGTATTCCACTACACCTCTGTCACCGTAATCTCTGATGCCATATACGGTGATGCCTTTATCGCGTGCGGCGGCAATGTCCACATTGGCGCTTGCTTCGGAATATAAGCTGCAACACATACCGATATAGCGAATATTAGGGCAGGCATTAATTACCTCTTTATCTATGCGGCTTGTATAGCTTACAAGCACGGCATCAGCATCGGATATGCGCCTTATAATTTCGGCATTGCCGGCAGGAATATCGCTGTATAACGTAATTTGCTTTGCATAATTATGCAGCGCTTCTTCTGCGGATTTAATAAGGCTTACAGGCTCAATAGCGACAAGCTTGTTGAACATAAAATCACTCCTTTAAAATACTATCGGCGATACGGCGTTTTGCAATACTGCTACTACGCTCCACGCGGCAACGGCACTTGTGCGCGAATAAATATTAAGCTCGGTGCGTACTTCAGTACCTTGTATTTCTATTTTGTATTCATCTCCGTTAAAAGAAGGCACGGCGCTGATGTGCATTTCGGTTTTATCTGCACCTGCGCTTGCAAGAGCGGTAGCTACTGCAACGTTTACTTTAGTGGGCAGTATTTTAATAGCTTTTTCAACACTGCCATTAAATACATTAACGGCGGCGGTGATATTATCTAAGCTTTCAGAATAAAGCGGAGTGTTTGCAAGAGATTGCGGAGATTTCTGCGCACTGATAGATGCCGTGATAGGGCTCATCAGTGCAGCAGTACGCAAAATATCAAAGCCGCCGACAGCGCCGCTTGCTATATATACGCGGCGATTATTTTGCGATGCAATATTTTTTACACGCTCGTAAAAAGCACTGTCTGCAAATGCGCCGATAGATAATACCACTAAATTAGAGCCGCCGTTTAATATAGCTTCGCTATAATCTTGTATAGCTTTTATAGATGCGGCTTCAGCTGTAAAATCGGGCTTTTCTAAAAGCAATTCATCAATGGTAGAGCAAGCCTTACAGCCAAAACGAGAGGCAAATGCAAGAGCTTTGCTTGTATTGCGGCCCAATACCGCTACTAATTCATATTGAGGCAAAAATCCGTCTTTTAAAGCGTTTGCTACTATTTCGTTTAAATAGCCGCAGCCTAAAAGCGCCAATTTAATTTTTCCCATTTAATTCTCCTTATATATATTGTTGCTATCGATAAAATCATTGACATATTCAAGGTGAAACGGCTTATTTCTAAGCGGCGCAAAAGCGTTTGTATGTGTGATAATATTATCTGTAAATATTATCTTATCAATATGCTTTGCATAAATAAGTGCTTCATCAAAGCAATTAAAGGTGTTGTTTGTTATCTGCAACAGCTTATGAAAACGCTCGCTGCCATCTGTTTTTATCGTAGAGGGTGTTATCTGTATGGGCGCATTGCCCCAATCGCTTACATATGCACAATTGTCGAAAACATTATTGCATATAGTGATATCTTTAGTAGCACCCGATTCAAACCAATTGTTTGAATCTCCCTCAATGAGAATGGCGGCGCCCGGCACGCAAAAATAATTATCCTCCACTACTACTTTGCCTGCACTTGTAAGCAAAGGGCCGCGAGCGCGATTGTTGCGAAAAGTGCATTTGCGGATATTTACGTCAGGAATATACGCAAGGTTTTCTATAACGCAATTTATACTTAAAGTATCACAAGGCTCATTTAGTATTATCTCGGTAAAATCCTTGTTTAATTTATGAATTTCACTGATAGTGGTTTCAAAACAGGGAAGCATAGTTTCGTTATCAACAATGCGTATTGGCTGCCCCACTTCGCCTATAGACACGCCTTTGTGCTGAAAGTGTACGAGCTGTACTATTATGGAGGTAGGGTTTATTACCTTATTTATTTTAGCGTAAATACCGTGAATATTGATAGGATCGTCAAGCTGATTTTCAAATAAACAAGAATTAATATTGATAGTGCCGCTGCAATATACAAAATGAGTAGCATCGGCGGTGGCTGTAAATATGCGCGGATTGTCGGGATTTATCTTTACATTAAACTCGGTAAGGTCAATATTACAAGTATGCTCTGCGATAAATGCCATACCGCTTGCGTGATATACATTTACAGATAAGAGCTGCACATTGGTACAATAAGCTGCATAAAAGCACGGGTGCGTACGTAAATGATGGCGCAAAATCAGCTTATTGCCTGCGCGTGAGCTTGCAAGAAAATGCTGATTTTTATTAGATAATGTAAGAGAAATAACACCGCGCTTTATTTCGCAGTACTGTGGAGTAATGCCGCCTAAAGTGTCACCGAACACTACATCGTGAGTGTCGTAAACAGGGGCAAGGCGCTCTTTATCCATTTCAAGCCAGCGAATTAATGGCTGTAGCTCACCGCCACGCGGAAAATAAAGCTGCTCATTTATAATAGAATACGGATATTTATCCGCATCTATCGCCATAGTAATTTCTTTATCGTCGGCGCTTATTATATCCGCCTCGGAATAAATAGGGCAAGCGTAATCTATATTTATTCCCGATACAGTGATATTATCGCATTTATAAAAATAAAAGGGTATTATATCAGCGCCGAAAACAAATGAAGTATTATTACCGCAAATGCTAATGCCGTGCTGTTCGCAAAGTGTAAAAGCTATGCGCTTTACACTATCTTCGTCGTGATTGGGAATATACAATAAAAGCTCGTTTGCGTAATCGGGATAAAAATGGTAAATGCCCTCATTAAATTGGATAGTGACGTCATCGATGGATTTTATGCTTGAAAGCAAATTGCGCAAGGGTAAAGTATTGTCTGCACCTGTGTTTGCGCATATTCCAAAATCCAAAACATTAATTATCATATTTATTACTCCATTTAATTATATATTTTAAAATGCAGCATTTATAAAATTAAATACTGATTTAATTAAATACCTATTTTATTTACAGATACACAAACGTCGCGCCAGCTTTTAATGGCGGCTTCAAGATGCTCTGCACCTGCTTTTGTAATGCGATAATATTTGCGTACAGGGCCTAAGGACGGTACACCTTTTTGGTAACATTCTATTTGCTTGTTTGCAAGTAAACGGCGTAAAATAGCGTAAACTGTGCTTTCGTCTGTACCGTTAAAAGCAGAGGACACGCGCTTCATTATCTCATATCCGTAATTGTCCTCTAGGCTTACACAATAAAGAATACTCATTTCAAGCGCACCTTTTTTCATCTGTCCATCTTTATTCACAAGTAATCACCGCCTTAGCGAGCTTGCGCTTTATGATATTATACCATAATATCCCGATGATAACAGCAGCGACAAGAGGGATTAAAGTAAATAATAAATGTATGTAAATATTACTAAAGCCCGTGAAATTAGCAAGTGAATAAACGATATCCATAATAGTGCAGGCTGTTCCACTGCATATAAAATAAGCACAGGTAAAATAAATGCTTAATTTTTTGGCATACGCGATTAAAAAAGCAAATGCGGTAGCGGTGACAAACAATGCAATAGTGACACTGTAAGTGATGATGCTTCCGTATAAAGCAGCATTTGCAATAATAGGCATAGCGGAATTTACAAGGCGGCATATAATAATATATGAAGCGATTATAAGACAAAGAGTAAAAGCAAGCACGCAAAGCGCCGCTTTACCGACGAAATGCACGTCTTTTAATGCTTTTGTACGCAGTGCGGAATACTTAACCATAATGTCGATATTAGCTAAATAAATAGCTATTAAAGGACAAAGCACCGCATAAACCGGCTTTATAATAAATGCCCATACTGCTTGTGGAAAAGGATAAATAATAGCTGCCGCCATTATAATCTGCAATACAAAAAAGATTATCCAGGCTGTGAGCTTATGCGCAAATTTGCGTGAATCTTGAGTGTATTCTGTCTGCTCGTTCACAAGCTCATTTGCCACCTTTTCGGGTGCGCCAAGAGCTGCACAAAGCTCTGCTTCACTGCGCCCGTTTGCTATACCATTGTCAAAGTATTCGCTGTAGTCTGTGATGATATCCGCTTGCTCTGCCACGTCAAGATTTTTGTTTAAATACCATTTCAGCTCGTCAAGATAAGTTTGTTTGTTCATTATTAATGCTCCTTTCAAATACTGGTTTATACACAGTAGTGTAACACTCTACTGCGTATTAGTCAATAGAGATTTAGCATTAGCAAAATATTTTTAAGTGTGTTATACTATATAGCGTTAGTCATAGCGTTAATTATCATCAAGGGGAGGTATGTCCTGTGAAGATACAAGAGTCGGCAGAGGATTATCTGGAGGCTATTTTAATATTGCATAAGGCAGGTACTGTGCGCAGCATAGATGTGGCGCATTATTTGCAATTTTCAAAGCCGAGCGTGAGCAATGCAATGAAAGCACTGCGCGCAAGCGGACATATTGTAACCGACAAGGACGGTAGCATTACGCTGACAAATAGCGGCGAAGCTGTGGCAAAGCGTATATATGAGCGCCATTGCTTAATGACAGACTGGCTCGTGGGGCTTGGAGTAAATCCGAAAACAGCCGCAGAAGATTCGTGCCGTATAGAACACGATATCAGCGAAGAAACTTTTTGTAAAATTAAAGAATATATAAATGCGCAAGGCAAATAAATTACAGTAAAATAGCATTTAATTTATCTATTATGCCTTGCTGTGCATTTGCGGAATAATAGCATATAGAAAGCTCAGTACCTCGTATTTCCCTTAGTACCAAAGTAATGCCAAGCGTCTCGCCTTTTGCGGTGGGGCGCTTTATTTTTAGCTCGTCCTCATATAAATAATCGTTTTGGATAAGCCATTTATTAAGATGAGTGGCAGAGATGGATTTAATATGCTTTTGCATCAGCACATAATTAATGTTTTCCGCTACACCGCTTACAGTAAGGGGCTGTTGCGATATTTCGATATCAGAAAAAGAAAGCGGCTCAACAAATGGCTCTGCAATATCAGTGTTATCATTTGTGAATTTGCGTATTACCTCAATAAAATCCGCGCCATAGCGCTCCAGCTTTTTTATACCGATACCGCTTACTTTTAGAAAATCGGCATTTGTTACGGGCTTTTTCATACTCATATCGGCAAGAGTAGAATCGGTAAATATTACATATGCAGGCACACTTTGCTTTGTGGCAAGCGATAATCGCAAGGCTTTGAGCTGAGCTAAGAGCTTTGTGTTAATGCGCTGTTCTGCGCTTACAGGCGCAGAGCTGCGCTGCGCTTTGCCATCGTTATGCTTACATATACGCATATGTAATTCTCTGCGCTCGTGCAAAATTTCGCGTGCTTTACTACCAAGCTTTATCACAGGGTATTCATCGTTTGTGGTGCAAAGATAATCGTGCATAACAAGATAATTTATTATATCACGCAGCATTGCGGCGCTTTCGGTGCATATTCCATAAGTGGACAGCTTATCAAGCCCGTGCTGTGTAAGGCGCAAGGATTTTGTGCCGCGGAGTATATCGGTGATAACAGCGGCGCCGTATCGCTCGTGCGCTTTGTATACGCAAGACAATATTTTTTGTGACACAATAGTGATATCAATATTTTCTGCGTTTGATAAGCACGAGGAGCAATTGCCGCAATATGCAGGTGCGCGCTCGCCAAAATAACGCAAAATATATTCACGCAAGCAAGTGCTTGTGGCACAGTAAAACGTCATTACCTTAAGCCGATCTCTGTCGCGCGCTTGTAAAATAGCTTTTGTCTCTTCGTTTTCGTATTCTTTACCTTGTCCGTGTTCTATTAAAAACGTGTTTGTGCGCACGTCTTGCCCACTATAAAGCAAAATGCAATCGGCTTTTTCGCCGTCGCGCCCTGCTCTGCCTGCCTCTTGATAGTAGCTTTCAATATCTTTAGGCATATTGTAATGTATTACAAAGGAAACATTGGATTTATCTATACCCATACCAAATGCGTTTGTGGCTACAATAATATTGGCTTTATCGAAGGTGAAAGCATCTTGATTAGCGTGGCGCTCCGCCTCCGTAAGCCCTGCGTGATAGCGTGTGGCGCTAAAGCCGGCATCTATAAGAGTGTCGCATACTTCCTCCACCGCTTTGCGCGTAGAGCAATATACAATGCCTGTAGCATCAAGCTTATCTTTAAGATATGAAAGCAAAGCCGCTGATTTATCGCGCGGCTTTTGCACTTCAAAATATAGATTTTTTCTGTCAAATCCGCTTACAAGTACCTTTGCATCTTGAATATTAAGCGATAATAAAATGTCGTCACGTACCTCGCGCGTGGCTGTGGCGGTAAATGCTGAAATAATGGGGCGCTTATTTAAAAGCGATATAAAATCAGTGATACGTGTATAGCTAGTGCGAAAATCTTGTCCCCATTGTGATATACAATGTGCTTCATCTACAGTGAGCATAGATATATCGGCATTTTGCGCAAAATATAAAAAGTCCTCTTGCATAAGGCGCTCGGGTGCTACATAAATAATTTTATACTCGCCCCTTGCGGCACATTCAAGAGCATAATTATATTGCTTTTTGGTGAGCGAGCTATTTAGATAAGCCGCTTTTATGCCGCTTTGCGTAAGAGAGTTTACCTGATCCTTCATCAAAGAAATAAGCGGAGATATCACAAGTGTAATGCCGCAAAGCAGCATAGCAGGCACTTCGTAGCACACGCTTTTACCTGCGCCTGTAGGCATTACTCCAAGAACATCGCGATGCGCAAGTATGGCATCTATAAGCTCCTCTTGCCCATCGCGAAATTCATCGTATCCAAAATATGTTTTGAGTATTTCGTATTTGTTTTGCATTGTTCACCAATCTGTCAGTCGTCTACATCGAAAGCTTCTATGTTTTTCTTTGCCTCGGGGCGCGAATCGCCGTGCTTTACCATAAGCATAGTTACAAAGCTAAGTACTACGAATATAGTACCGTAAGGGAATAATGTCTCGTACCCAACGTTTTGTAAAAACCAGCCCGATACTACAGGCGTAATGGTTTGCGCAAGCATAGAGGCGGTATAATAATAGCCTGTGTATTTACCTACATCTGCGCCGCGGCTCATCTCTACCACCATAGGATAGCTGTTTACATTAATAAATGCCCAGCCCACTCCTGCAAGCGCAAAGAAAAAGAATATCATACCGGAGAAATTTTTGAAAAACATTGCACTGCCAAAGCTTAAAGCAAGCATAGCTACACCTGCAAGAATAGTTTTTTTGCGCCCGAATTTGCTGGCAAGAAAACCTACGGGAATATACGATACTATCGCCGCCGCCTGCGCTATCATAAGCACCATAGCGTAGTTACCGCCCTTCATTCCCCAAGCTACGGCGGCATATTTACTAAATGCTGTAGTTACGGCATTGTATCCCATAAACCAAAAAAACACAGAGGTTAGTAGGAGACACAGGCTGCGAAACACATCAGGCGGCATTTTCACCTTTACGCCGCTTGTATCGGGCACATCGTCTACAATACCGGCAGCTTTGCTCTCCTTTTGCATTTCTTCTACACAGCGCGGTTCTTTTATTTTAATAAATAATACAAAAACGCAAACCGACATTATAAGCATCGTTGCTAAAAACAGCGGCAGATAATCGGGCTTATCCACTTTCGGTACCATTAATTTGATAAGCAAAAGCATAATAATGCCGCCTACAGCGCCCATAAGGTTAATTACTGCATTTCCTTTACTGCGCATTGGCTTTGGAGTAACGTCGGGCATTAGCGCCACAGCAGGGCTGCGGTAAGTTGCCATTGCAATAAGCACTATGCCAAGCCCTACGAAAAACAGCGCAAGACTGCCGATATCATCAGCGGTAGGAATAAGTATCATAGAAATACAGGCAAGTACAGTGCCTCCTATGATAAAAGGCATTCTGCGCCCAAGCTTAGTATGAGTGCGGTCGGATAAAGAGCCGAAAAGCGGCAGCATAAACAGCGCCAAAACATTATCAAGCGCCATAATAAAGCCAGCGGCAAAGTCTCCCACGTGGAAACTGTTTTTGAGTATCAGCGGAACAATGCCGTCGTACAATTGCCAAAATGAGCAAATGGACATAAATGCAAGACCTACAAAGAAGGTGCGTTTGTAATTTAGCTTCATAATTCGGCTCCTTTTATAATATAATTATAGAGTGTATTTATTGTACCACGGCATTGAGATATTTGCTATTAAAAGTTTGGTCAAAAATTTTTGCGCAAAAGTACAAAAAAATACTTGTAATGCAGAGACATTTACAGCGAATTGGTGTATAATATAAATTATATATGTTAAAAGATAAAATTATTGTTATAATATTGTGAACCTAACATATTAGGAGGAAAAGTAATGATAAGTCTTGTACTTACGAAAGAAAGCGTGACGGCAACACTTCACACGAGAGGGACGGGTAAGCCGCTGTTTACAATACCTCTTGCGCTAGAGGACGGCGGATACGTTGGTGTGGCGAAGCGTGTAAAAAAAGAAATAAAAGCAAACAAGGCAAAAGCACGTAAGGTGGAAATTACGCTAATGGAAAACGTGGTATTTAAAGAGTTTTCTCATCAGCCTGTTTCATTAAAGCTACTGCAAAGCTTTGCAAAGCTGGAGGCGCGCACTACACTTGGCGAACAAATAGAAAGCTTTGCCGTATCCTGTATGCCTTACGGAGCGTTTCGCAATGAGCAGGGCGAAGCGAACAGCTTGTTACTTGCTACACCTATTACTTTACTTAAAGGTATACAGTCCGCTTTTCAAAGCGAGGGTATGCACGTAGTGAAAATACATTCCGGATTTGATGCGTTTACAGCCGTGTGTGATAAGCTACTGCCATATATTATGGATGGCAAATCTTGCGCGGCAATAGATTTTGATAACGGATACACTTTAATAAATATATATGCAAACGGAGTGCTTGCAAGCCAGCGCCGTTTGCAGGGGCTGACGGATACTATTTTGCCGCCGCTTTGCGCATCGCTTAATCTAAGTAAAGATGCTGTGATCGATCTGCTTGCAAACAGAAAGTATACAGATGACGAAAGCACAAAAATAACAGCGGCACTCACGGATTTTGTGTGGGACGTGCTGCGTACCGTGCGTGTGGTTTGCGCACCGATGCACATAGATATGGAAGGATTTTTCGTGTCGGGAGATGTGTGCAGAGATAAGCTGTTTTGCAATACAATAAAAGACAATATGGGCTCGTCCTGTGTATTTGCCGATGAGCTTATTACCGAAAAAATGGCAGGCTTTGCAAAGCCTGTTACAGGGTATTTTGTAAATATAGGTACGCAATTATCGAAGCTTGATTTACTGTTACCTGTAAAAAGCAGAAAGAAAATTGCGGCTATAGATATAGGCATATGCGCGATATTGTCGGTAATAGTGGCGGCAGGTATGATATGGCAGCCTGTTTCTCTTGCGATAAGCGCGCAAAAGCTAAATGAAGAAAAGGCAAAGCTAGAGGCAATGACACCGATAAGCGAAGCTATGGAAAAGACAGTAGAGGCAAACAATAAGCTTAAAAGCATTGCCGAAAAGCAAGAGGTGCTTAAAACATATAAATCCAATGTAGGCGATACTTTGCCCGATGTAATGGCGCTTTTTGGGGAAGGGCTTACGCCTAAAACGATATCGTATAACGGAGATATCGGGCTTTATTCTATTATTTTTACTGCGGTAGACGAAGCGCACTTTTTAACATTTAAAGACGAGATGTATAAAAACAGTAAATATTATCTTAATCTCAGCCTTACCTCCGATGTGGATACAGAGGGTACACTCAGTTGTACGCTCGGCTTTACACCGCAATCCTTTGTGCCGCTGCCTCCGCCCGTTGAAGCGAAAGCAGAGCCGCAGGATAACGAAATAATGGCAGAAACTATAATGAAAGATTTGGGGGCGAGCAGCAGTGGAAGTAAATAAAAACAAGAAAAAAAGCTTGGCGATGAAAACCGTTATATTTATAATTGCGCTTGCAGTACTGGTAACAGCATATATAGTAGCTATTTACCCCAAAATTTCCATTAAACAGTCGCAGCTGAATACGGATATTTTGCTTTCGAAAACGCAGATAAGCTTATTGGAGCCGTATGCAAACAAGATATCGGAGCTTGCGGATAAACAGGCAGAATACATAAAGCTTTATAATGATGACACAAGCCTTGCGGCACCTGTAGTGTTTTCCGATTTAATTTACAGCGCGGCAAAAAAATCGCATTTTGCAGTGAGATCCCTTAGCATAGATGAGGGTGCGGAAATTGCTACGGAAAACGAATTTACAGCAAAAGTATACGTTGCTAATATTGTACTGGAAATGCAAGAGGGATTTTCCGCACCGGAATTTATCAAGAGCCTTGAAGCGAGCAAGGGAACAGGGATTTATGTAAACAATGTAGAATATTCATATCCGGAGGAAGCCAAAGAAGGGCTTGCTGTAATTACGGTGAATATGTACACGATGGAGAAATAGATGATAGTTTATTTAGCTTTGGGAGCGGCATTTGGAGCTTTTGGAGCATATGCTTACCGCTTAATGCCCGATAAATGGCTGTGCGATTATGGCGAAGCACCTACAGAAATACATTCGGCACAAAACAGAAAGCTAAAGGCAATATATTATTTATTATTTGCCGCTATTTCGGCTTTTGCCACTATGCTTGCTGCACGAGATGCCGTTTGGACACAGAGCGTGTTTACAGCGCCGCTGTGCTGTGTACTGCTGATGATTGCAGTAGCAGATGCGCAATATGGGATACTTCCAAATGAGCTTATGATTATTGCGATGATAGTGGGCTTGCCGTCTGCGTTTCGTGCTGAATGGTACAGACCTTTACTGGGCGCTCTTTTAAGCGGAGGAATATGCTTTGCAATGCTGTTTATTGCAGGCAAAATGTTTAAAAAAGATGCTGTGGGTATGGGCGATGTAAGGCTTGCGGCACTGGCAGGGTTTGTGTGCGGTTACGGAGCGCTTGTGCCGATGGCGGTAACGTCAATATGCTCGGCGGCATTATGCTTTGCTGTGCAAATGGCAAGACATAAGCTTACAATGAAGTCGCAAGCGGCATTCGGCCCTTATTTGGTGTTTGGCATTTTGTTTTCACTATGTCTTAAAAACGAGTGGCAAATGGTGGTAGATTGGTATTTTCATTTATTGGGCATATAAATTAGGAGGACGAAAAAGTGAATGTATTTAACGCGAAGCTCGGAGAAATTTTAATAAATGCCGGAGCGATAAACGCGCAGCAGCTTGCGAAGGCACTGGCTGAACAAAAGCAAACGCATCAGCGTCTTGGCACACAGCTTATTACATCGGGATTTGTTACGGAAAAGCAGCTTTGTAATGCGCTGCGAGACCAATTGCATCTTAAATATGTGGATTTGACAGTAACTAAGGTAAACCCCGAGGTTATTGCGCTTATACCCGAAGCTTTGGCTGTAAGCGCCAATATGCTGCCGTTTGAGCGCAACAATAATACTATCAGCATAGCGGTGTCTGATCCTATGGATTATTCGTCTGTTCGTGATATTGAAATACATACAGGTATGAATGCCGATATCTATATATGCGAAAAAAGCCGAATAGAGGCAAAAATTCACGAATTGTATACAACGCAAAAGGTGTTTGATGCAGCGCGTGCGCTCACAAGCACTAATGTGCCTGACGAAAGCGAGCAGCAAACAAGCTCACAGGATGATGAACAGCCTATAATAAGATTTGTAAGCAATATGTTTGAGCAGGCTGTGCTGATGAAGGCGAGCGACATACATATTGAGCCGGGCGCGCATATGATGCGCGTGAGATTTCGTGTAGACGGACGGCTTTTGGATTATATCAGTACAGGTATGGAGATTTTCCCAGCGGTGTGCAGCAGAATAAAGTTTATAGGCAATATGGCTATTGCCGAAAAACGTATACCGCAAGACGGGCGCGCCACATATAATTCCAATGGGGATAATATAGATTTGCGCTTATCTACGCTACCCGGAATATTCGGAGAAAAAATAGTAATTCGTATCACCACTTCGCTTGGATTTGACATCACTGTTGATTCACTCGGCTTTACAAAGCATAATCACGAGATATTGTCGGAGCTGATACAAAAGCCATATGGTATTATACTGGTTACAGGGCCTACGGGTTCGGGAAAATCCACTACTTTATATGCGGCTTTAGCGGAGATACAGCGCAGCGACATTAATTTAGTATCGGTGGAAAATCCTGTGGAAATGATAGTGCCGGGAGTTACACAGGTGAATATAAATACAGCACAGGGGCTTACTTTCCCTACAGTGCTGCGCAGTGTGCTACGCCAAGATCCTGACGTAATAATGATAGGCGAGATACGTGACGGTGAGACAGCCGAAATAGCGACAAGTATGTCCATAACAGGGCATTTGGTATTGTCTACTTTGCATACCTACGATGCACCGAGCGCGATAGTAAGGCTTATGGATATGGGTATTCAGCCGTTTATGGTGGCATCCAGTGTAATAGGTGTAATAGGACAGCGCCTTGTACGCAAGCTATGCAAAGAATGTAGAGTGGAAAAAGCGGCGACGGCAGAGCAAAAGAAAGCACTGCACGTACCTATAGATGCGAAGCTCAATTTGTTTGAAGCTAAGGGCTGTCCGCATTGCACAGGTACGGGATATAAAGGCCGCACAATATTGTCGGAAATAATGCCTGTAACCAATGCTGTGCGCGCATCTATAAATGCAAGCGAATCCAGCGATACGCTGCGTGCGCTCGCTTTGCAAGAGGGTATGGTAACAATAGCGGATAATGCGCGTGATTTAGTGGTAGATGGCATTACAAGCTATGACGAAGCGCGCTCGGTAGTGGACTTTAAGATGTAGGCATTAGGAGGCGACAAAAATGAAATTCAGCTATGCAGCGGTAAACACAAGCGGCAAGCGCGTAAAGGGCAAAGTATCGGCAGAAAATGAAACCGAAGCCATTAATAAATTACGCGCCGAAAAATTAGTGCCTGTAAGCCTTACAGAGATTAAAGTAATAATAGGTGTGGACGGCAAAGAAACAGAAAATGCGTTTGAACGCGAAATATTTGAAAAAGAAATACACAAGCAAAAGTTTAAACACAAAAAGCTTATCGTGGTGTTTGACCAATTGGCAATAATGCTCAAAGCAGGAGTAAATTTGAGTATGGCTATAGAAGTGATGATGGATAACCAAGACGATAAGCGTGTGTGCCGCTTATTGCGAGCTATGCACGCGGATTTAATGAACGGAATTTCGCTGTCGGCATCTATGGATACCTTTGCTGCGTTTGATGATGTGAGCGTAAATATAGTGCGTGCAGGAGAAGCAGATGGGCGCCTTGAGCGCAGCTTTGCACGTATTGCACAGGTGATGGCAAAGCAGGGCGATTTAATATCTAAGGTGCAAACGGCGGCTATTTATCCGTGCGTATTATTAGTGCTGGTAATAGGTGTGTTAATAATGATAAACACCGTGGTGCTGCCAAGCTTTATCACAATGTTTGAAAACATCGGCAAGGATTTGCCCGGCATTACCGTAATGGTGATGAACGCGTCGGACTTTTTAAGTAAATACGGGCTGATTATAGCAGGTGGGATAGTGCTTATCTGCCTTGCATATGCCGCTGTGCGCCGCAAAAGCACAAGCTTTGCCATTGCAGTAGACCGCTTTAAGCTGTCTATACCGCTTGTGGGCAAGCTGATATTACATTCGCAAACTGCACGTTTTGCGCGGATATTATCTACTTTAATTGAAGCAGGACAGGACTTTGTATCTGCGCTTACAATAGCGCAGTCTGTATTATCCAATAAATATATGATAGACGGGCTTGAAAATGTATCGTCAGAGGTATGTATGGGTAATTCGGTGAGTGATGCTATGGCAAAGCAGCCGTTTTTTGCACCTGTGTTTATCAGTATGATGCGCGCAGGCGAGGAAAGCGGTAATCTTGGCGAAACGCTCACTAAAATGGCAGATATGTACGAGGACCAAACAGAGGAAAGTACAAAGCGGGTAACCACTATGATGGAGCCGCTGATGACTATGATTATAGCTGTGATAGTGGGTGTGGTGGTAATATCAATAGCGCTGCCTATGTTCGGTATGATGGATCTAGTAGGTACGATGTAATGAAAAATAAACGCGGTATGACTTTGGTAGAGGTAGTGTGCGGCTTAGCAATACTTGCCATAGCTATGGCATTTGGAGTGTCGGTATTTGTAATGGGCGCGCAAGGCTATGCAAGAGGAGCGCAGCTGCAAACACAAGTAAACAAGGTGTCGGAATATTTTGAAACCGGCAAAGAGCCGCAGGATTTTACAAAACAAAATGTAAGCGAAAACGTAAATTTTAAGTTTTACGGATATTCGGTACAGATAAAAGACGTGCCTGTAACAGTGGCAACAAATGAGAATAAATCGTCCAAAACAGTGATGAAAATATTTACAAATAGTATTATACTGCCATAAAATACAAAAAGTAATAAGCGAAAGAGGTGAGCGGACAGATGACTAATACAAAAAAAGGAATAACACTTGTAGAGCTGATTTGCACGCTTGCAATAACAGGCTTTTTGTTTACAATTTTAGGCTCAACAATATCGGCTATAGGCACACAATACACTCGCGTAATGGACGTGACAAGGGCTAAAGCATCGGCTACGCTAATGCTGCAAACCCTTGAAACAAAGCCTCGTTTAGGATACGAAGCTATGCTTTGCAACGAGGAGCTTACAGGATATAGTAATGTATGGTATCAAGATGCGGCGGATAAAAGATTTAAACAAAAAATAGGCGGAACTGTAAAAGAGCTGTTTGATCCGTCGTTTTATTGCAATAAATTCAAGTACAAAATAGAATATTATATAATGAACGAACATTCTGTAAAAATAGTGATTTATGTACGAAACTCACAGGACGAAATGCTATATGGCGGTGAGACTGTAACAAGCCTTTTAAACGTTTCTCCGAAGGACTATAAAAAAGTATTGTCTGCGGCAGGTGAGAGCGGTACGGCTATATTTATGTTTAATCAATAAAGGAGGCAAGGCTCTAATGATAACGGCTGATAAAGCACAAAAATCGAGACCTTGCATAGAAAAGCTAAAACAAAAACGAGGTAGCGTGCTGATACCGGCAATGTTTATAATGATGTTTTTTGTGATAATGGGCTCGGTATTGCTGCGCGCAGGAGAGAGCAGCATTATAGATGCAACACGCAATTATGCGTATAAACAGGCTTATTATTCTGCAAAATCTGCGGTAGATGTATTGTGCGCAGAAATTGATGGCAAGCATCAAATAAACGATTCGACAAAGCAAAGCTTGAAAAACCTTGCAAGCACTATCGAGGTGCTTACGCTGAATAATTCTGTGGCATCTACAGACAAAATGTTTGGCAGTGAGGTAACTACTACGTTAACTTGCATAGAGCAAGAAAATCCGGAACCGCTGTTGTCGATAAAAAAAATACGGGTATCCTCTACGGCTACATATAATAATGCAAAGCGCACTGTAAATAGGGATATCGAGGTAAAGAACACAATAGGCGGTGTGCCTACAGGAATATTTGGCGTAGCTAATAATAATGCTTATGCAGACTATAATATAAATGGCGCTATAGGCGGCTCGGTACTGGAGAGTGTGCGCTTTAATGGCGCTGTACGTATAGAAAATGCACGTACATTTAATATGGCAAATGTGGAAGTAAACGGAGACTTATTTATTAATGCTACAGATGAAGTAACGCTGACTAATGTAGGAATAAGCGGAAATCTCTATATAAGCGGCTCTGGCAATAAAATGACACTTAAAAATGTACACATACTCGAAAACAACAAGGGCGACATCAGTAACGCTGTAATTAAGTCAAGCGGTGTACTTGTACTGCAAAACTGGGTGGCTACATCGTTTACATCGGGATATCCGCAGATGCCACAAGGTAATATGTATATAAAAGCGCCCCAAATTTCTATGCAAAACAATGCAAGGCTTATGGCGGAGCGCTTATATTTGTGCGGCAATATGTCCGTGCAAGGCAATGGAGCAATAGATAAACGAGCGAAAGTAATTAGGGGCGAAGAGGCAAATATTGCATTTGCACAGGAAGAAATAAAAACAGATAAAGAAGCAATGGATATAAAAATAACGCAGCCGACAAATTGTGAAATAATAGGACAGCACGACGTTAAAAAGCTTACCGATGCATTTCCTCTGGATACAAGCGGATATGCACAGCTTAATTATGAGCTTGACGGCTCGTTGCCAATGCTTGATAAGATAGAAGTAGAGGGTAATGGTACAGTAAACTTTTTCGTTAAAGCCTCGGGCATATTTAAGCCGGATTTCTACGTGGACAGAGTAGACGGATTATCCGCTACAGTGAATTTTATTATACTCGATACTACAAGAGCAACTTGGTTTCAGCTTAGTAATTTGGAAAAAACCTTTAAAGCGAATTTGATAATTCCCTGGGGCGAAATATATATGACAAACAGTACTATAGAAGGCGCAACAATGGCAGCGATGTATAGGCTGGCGCACGATAATAAATCAGCTACACTGATTAACTCGCAAGTGCCGTGGGCGCAAATCGGCGATCTTAATATCGGGCTTGGCAGCTTGATGGAAACAACATTGCAAAATTACAGCTAAGCATTAAAAGCGAAGGGAATAAGCTATTAAATATGGAACTTTTTAATTTTTTAAAGCTCAAAAGCAAGAAGATAATATCGGCTTTAGTGTGATTTGCTTTGTGGAAAACGACTTATATAAAACAGCTTTGAATTTCAGAAGGCATATTCGGAAAAACAAATATACAAACTACGAAATAATTTTTTGTGGGAATATCAGCCAAAAAACAAAAAACGCATTTAAAAACAAAAAAGATTGCATATTTGCGGAAAGTGATAATAACATAGCATCGGCGTATATGTGCGGTGCGGCAATAGCTACAAAGGAATATTACTGCTTTACACGCGCGTATGAGATGTGGAGCGACAATGCTTTGTGGGAGCTTGCAGATAAAGGCGAAACGGCGGACTGCATTTATACAAATGAGGAAATTCGCAAAGGAAAAAATAGCGTTCAAAGGCTGCACAAACCGGATTTTTCTCCCGATACACTGCGCAGCCGCGATTATATAGGCGCGCTTTTTGCGTGCAAAGCAAAAACATATAAAAGCGTGGGCGGTATAGATGCAAGCTATGGCTCGGCTGCACTTACAGACCTTAGGCTGCGCCTTATGGATAGCGCAAGCTTTGCTCACGTAGATAAAATAGCTGTGTATTATGACGAAAAGAACATACAGCCGATAAATAGTGAACAGGCAGAGCGAGCGCTTTTGGCATATTTGCATAAAAGTGATTTGAATGCAAAAGTGGAAAAAATAGAAAACACCGAGGATTGCTTTCGCATTAAATATACGGTTAAGCCTTGCCTTGTAAGCATTATTATACAAAGCCACAATCACGCAACAGAGCTTAAAATCTGCATAGATTCAATATTGAAATACACACAAAATGATATTGAGATTATTATAGTGGAAAATGGCAGTACACAGGCAGAGCTGTTTTGTTTGTATGAAGAATATAATAAAAACGACAAAATAAAATTATTGCAATGGGACAAGCCGTGGAGCTATGCTGCAATAAATAATTTCGCTGTGCAATATGCAAAGGGAGAGCAGCTTTTACTGCTTAATAACGATACAGAGATACTGAACAGCGAGTGGATTGATGAGCTACTAATGTTTTCGCAGCGCGCGGACGTGGGCGCTGTGGGCGCAAAGCTTTTGTATCCGAACGGTACTATACAGCACGCAGGCACAATAACGGGTATTTGCAAAGCCGCGCGGCACGCGTTAGCAGGACACGAAAACAGCGAGGGATATATGCACCGTTTGCAAATAGCCCAAGATTTAACAGCGGTGACAGCTGCGTGCTTAATGATTAAAAAAGACGTTTATCTTGAAATAGGCGGTATGGACGAAAATCTTGCTGTGGGCAATAATGATGTAGATATGTGTCTTACATTGCGCAAAAAAGGATATTTGAATATATTCACTCCGTTTTGCGTATTAATACACAACGAATCGGCTTCGCGTACCAATGACGGTGCGCAGCAGCACGCTCGAGGTGTGCGTGAGGATGAATATTTAGCGCAAAAATGGAGCCGTGAGCTTAGTGTAAATGATCCATATTATAGCAGTGCATTTGTAGATTATAATGCTGACTTTACAGAAAAGCCCGTCGTGTAAAAACGACAGGCTTTTTTATTTTGTAAAATTGGAATTCTTTTGTAGAGCTGTGTAATATGTTGCATTGAATAAGGAAATAGGGTATAATAACCTCACGGTGTAAGCCAAAGCAAAGCTTTGGACACCTGAGAGAACATTGAACCATTCAAAAGCGAAATATCGCTTTTGTTGTAGCGCGGCAAAGCCGCGGATATGGTATAATATTGTGGTATGTAATAATGAGGAGTGAGTGATAATTGAATGAAAGTAAGCTGTTTACCGTAATTATTGCGCATTTCAATCAATTGAATTTATTGCAAAATGCAGTGAACTCTGTTTTATGCCAAAAATATCCACGAATAGAGCTTGTTATTGCAGACGACTGCACAATAGGCTTTAACGAAGCCGATGTGCGCGCAGAGATTAAAACGGCAGGCACAGGGGTAGAAAATATTGTAATTTCAAGAAACACCTCTAATCTCGGAACAGTAGCGAGCTTAAATAATGCTATTATGAAAAGCAGTGGCGAATATTTATTAATGTTTGCGGCAGACGATGCGTTAGAGGACAGCACAGTGCTAAGCAAATTCGCACAAGGCTTAGATGCCGACCGCGGCGCAGCAGCAATGTTTGCAAGATGTATGGAATATGATATAAATCTTGAGAACATTATTTCAGATTATTATTATCCGAGAGATAAATCCAAAGAGCTTGGCAAGCTGTGCGCAAAAGAGCAAAATGAGCGTTTATCTATGGGCTGCCTTATCAGCATAGGCGCTACTGCGTTTAGACGTTGCGAATTAGAGGCAAAGCCATTTAATGAGCGCTATAAATATATTGAGGACTGGCCGCTGTTTTTGATGCTTACAAGGCAAGGCAAAGCATTGCGCTATCTTGATTTTGTGGCTTTGCGCCATAGAGCAGGCGGTGTGAGCAGGCAAGGGGATACACTGTCGGCGGCAGGGCGCATATGCAATATAGAATTTGTAAATATATTAGAGCGTGAGGTATTACCATACATTAAAGATATGTGCCTTGAAGCGCAGACTAATATAATAACACGCTATGAGCAAGCGCTCGCGGATACACTTTCACGGATAGGTGCATTTGAGCATTTATCATATTTTAAATTATTTTTTATGTACCCAAAGCTTATGCTAAAGCGCGCTATATGGAAGTATGTGCCGCTTTTTGTGTCTTACAGTAAAAATATTGTTGTAATAACAGTTATTTTGCTGGCGGCTATATTATTTTCAAAAATCGTTTTCGGAGATAAAGCACAGCTTATTTCGCAGGTGCTATTTTATACGGCATTAATTATAGATGCTTTTGCAGCTATATGTATCGCGATAGACACTCATCTTAAAAACAAAACAGGAGCTAAAAATAAATGAGAAATGTAAGATTGATAGATTTTCCTTGCAATAAAGATCCGAATTATGGCAGCTTAGTTCCTGTTGAGGGAGACGGAAATGTCCCGTTTGACATTCGCCGTATATATTATATTTACGGAGTGCCTACAAATACGCGCAGGGGCTTTCATTCCCACAGAGATTTGCAACAGGCATTAGTATGTGTACACGGCAGCGTTACTATAATGACAAAAACACCATACGAAGAAGAAAACACAGTGCTTGACGATCCGACTAAAGCTCTGCTTATAGGGCCAATGGTATGGCGAGAAATGTACGATTTTTCCGACGATGCTGTACTCTTAGTATTAGCAAGCGAACATTATACAGTGAGTGATTACGTGAGAGATTACGATATATACGAAAAAGAAGCAAAAAATTATTTTGACAAGGAAGTATTATAATGCAAAACAAAGATAGAGAGCTTTTTTCGTTCGTGATTTTGTCGTACAAAAATTATCATTATATAAAAGATGTATTAGTGTCTTTATTTGCGCAGACGTATCCTAATATTGAGCTGATTATTTCAAACGACTGTTCCGACGATTTTAATCAAGAAGAGCTTGCCGATTATATTGATAAAAACAAGGGCGAAAACATTACAAATGTAATAATAAATAATAACGAGACAAATCTTGGTACAGTGCAAAATATAGAAAACGCACGCTTGATGGCGCACGGCGAATACATAATGTATATGGCTGCTGATGATGCGCTATATGACGAAAATGTGCTGGAGCGATATGCAGAAGAATTTTTGGCGCAGGGTGAGGACACTTTAGTAGTGGCCAGCCTTACAGCAATGTGCGGCAGTGAGCTTGATGATATAGAAGCGTATGCTCCTGATGATGATGGAGTAAATGCAATGCGCACATTCACCCCACAGCAGATGTATTCACGAATATCGCATACTTTTACTATTCCCACAACATCTACGGCTTATAGAATGAAGCTATATGATGTGGTAGGAGGATACGACACTAGTTATTATATTATTGAAGATGCTACCTTGTATGCCAAAATGTGCCGAATGGGCATAAATGTATATTGGATAGATGATATGATAGGCGCAAGGCACAGAGGCGGCGGCATAAGCCACGGCAACAAGGTGAATTTATCTGAAGCATATCGCAAATATCGTTTAGATGAAGTGATGCTTTATGAAAATGATATTATACCGAATATTAAGCTATTGAGCCGAAAAGACCGTAAGCTTTTTAAACGCAAATACAGATTTGTAAAGCAAGCATACTATAAGCAGTTTATTAATCCCACACTACCTAAGAGCAAACAATTACAGAATAAAATCATACACTTTCCATATATAATAATAAATATGCTTATCCGTGTAAAAATAAAAGCAATTAATTTGTTGCCATTACCGGAGTTTTGTAAAATCGGGTTTGGAATGGCAATTTCCGGAATTTTGTGCTTGATACTCGGCAATGTTTATTTTACAATGCCAAGCTTTGGCACAATAGCTTTGCTTATATACACAATAACAGGGCTTGCTTTCACTATTTTGCATTATGTATACAGGACAATTGCTATTGTTATAGATGCTGTAGAATATATCCTGTTTGGAGACAGATTTAAAAAATAAATAATTATATAGAGGTGCCAAATGAATATTCCATTTGCTAAATTTGATAAAATGCACGGTGATATCCGCAGTGAAATGCTGCAAAAATTTGCCGATATGTACGACAAAGGATGGTTTATACAAGGCAATGAATGTAGCGAATTTGAAAAAGAGTTTGCAGCATTTGAAAAATCAAAGCATTGTATAGGCGTTGCTACAGGGCTTGATGCTATATATCTTGTGCTAAAAGCACTTGACATAAAGGCAGGAGACGAAGTGATAGTGCCTAGCAATACGTTTATCGCCACGGCACTCGCTGTAAGCTATACAGGTGCAAGGGTAGTGCTTGTAGATCCAGATGAAAACACTTGGAATATGTGCGGAAATGGCCTAGAAGCTGCATTTACAGATAAAACCAAAGCTGTAATCGCGGTACATTTATATGGACAGCCTGCTCAAATGGACGAAATAATGGCATTTGCCAATAAACACAAGCTGCCTGTGATAGAGGACTGTGCGCAGGCGCACGGCGCTACTTTTAAGGGGCAGAGCGTTGGCAGCTTTGGCGTTGCAGGCTGCTTTAGCTTTTATCCGGGGAAAAATCTCGGGGCGCTCGGCGATGCAGGAGCTGTGGTAACTAACGATAAAGCACTTGCAGATAAAGTGCGTAGTCTTGGCAATTATGGCTCGGGAGAAAAATATCATCATTTATACAAAGGCACTAACAGCCGCCTAGATGAAATACAAGCAGGCTTTTTACGCATTAAGCTATG
>JAVWEG010000014.1:0-34840 GCA_036641735.1 Oscillospiraceae bacterium | reverse complement strand
TGCCAAGGAGGCGGGCGCCGCGGTTAAGCGGGTACATATCGCAAAGCTGAAAAGCCTGTGCGGTACGGAAAACCATCAAGGTATTGCCGCGTTTGCAAGCGTGGTGGACTACTCATCTCTCGAGGATATCCTTGCCGTAGCACAAAGCCGGGGCGAAGCGCCCTTTATTGTGCTGTGTGACGGTATTGAAGATCCGCACAATCTCGGTGCGATAATGCGCAGTGCTTTATTGTGCGGTGCGCACGGTGTTGTTATCCCAAAACGCGGCGGTGTGTCGGTAACGCCTGTGGTAATGAAAGCGAGCGCAGGCGCTGCTGTGCGCTTGCCTGTAGCAAGAGTTGCTAATATAGGCGAAGCTGTGCGCCGCCTTAAAGCGGCAAATGTTTTTGTATATTGTGCTGATATGGACGGCGAAAGCCTTGAACGCACTAACCTTACAGGTGCTATTGCGCTTGTGGTAGGCAATGAGGGCAGCGGCGTATCTCACCTTGTGAAAACCTTGTGCGACGGCAGCGTATCTCTTGCTATGGCAAACACCCATTCGGGAATAGACAGCTATAATGTATCTGTTGCAAGCGGTATAGTATTATATGAAATAATGCGTCAGCGCACAAAATAACTAAAAGGAGGTGTCTATTAAGTGCAGGACAAAGACAATAATATTGAAATTGACAATTTAGTAAATGAAATACTGAATGGTAAAAGCGGCGTTTCGTACGGTGAAGCAAACGATGCTGATGCTATTTTATCAAAGCTTAATCAAGACACTGAAAATATAGAAAGTACAAATAATTTAACTGCTAATTCATCTGATAATGCAAAAAGTATCGAAGAGACCTTTTTTAAGCAAGAGGGAAAAGTGGCTAAATTCAGCGAAGAATTTATGGACACCTTTGCGGCTAAGGAAGCATCGCCAAAGCGTAAAGAGAAAAAAAGCACTGTGCTTGAGCCGCAAAGTGTACAGGCACCTCCTGCCAAAAAGCAAGCGGTTCAAAAAATGCGTGATAAGCTGCTGAATGTAGCTGCGGCTGCCGGCTGGGGTGACGATGACTACGAGGATAGCTATGATGATATCGCGCTCGAAGAGCAAGCTTTTGAGCCATCGGAAACGAAAGCTGCACCTGAACCAAAAGCGCCTACAGAGCCTTTGCCTGTGAATAAAGCCGATGAAAAAGAAGAAGTGAAGGCGGCTGATGAAATTCAAGAAGAAAGCGAAGAGGCAAAAGAGCCAACTATAGAGCTGCCCACTCTTGAATTTGAAAAGCACGAATTAGAGTTAGAGATTGCGGCAAAGCGAAAGGCAAAAGCTGCTGCTTTTGTACTGCGCCCCGAGGACAAGGATTTTTTACAAAAGCCGTCAAATCCACAGCTTGCTAACGAAGTAGATGATGCGTTTCGCGAGTTTTTCGGTGAAACTGTAGCTGTAAATCGCGAAGAATTGGAAATAGGCTTAAAAGGCAAAAAAGCAGGTAAAATTTTCCACAATTTGTTTGGCGCGCGCAGCGCACAGACAGGCTCGTTTGATGAACCCGAAATTGATAATGACCAAGACCTTGAGGACGAAATATCACAGGACGAATACAATTCTCCTGCCGATGCCGAAGCTGTGGCAGGCACGCTTAAATCTATGCGTTCTACCGCTACCTTGCGAGTGATAGCTACTGCCCTTACCTCTTTATTGCTATTGTATTTGGGGTTATCGTCGCGCACAGGCTTATTGCCGCCTATCACAGCGCTCGATCCTGCCACAAAACCGCTATTATTCCTTTTAGCTAATTTTTCTTTACTGCTTATCACCGCGCTTGTAGCCATAAATACTATGACAAGCGGCATTATCGGCTTATTTAAAGAAGCTTCTGCCGATAGCTTGCCCGCAATTGCCACTATTGGTGCATTGCTGCAAAACGCATATTTTATTTTTAAAGCAGATACCTTTGCCCCTGAAAAAATTACTTTATTCGCGCCTATTGCCGCTATTTTATTGTTCGCCAATGCCATTGGTAAACGCACGCATTGCACTGTAGTATATAATAGCTTTGATATGGTGAGCGTGGGACACGACCATTCTGCCGCATATCTTGTGAAAAATCGCGATATAGTAGAGCGCGTATGTATGGGGCTTGGAAACGAAAACGAAGCGCAGCTTTTAGTTTCGCGCCCCACCGCTTTAGTAAAAGGATTTTTACGCCAAAGCTTTTCGTCCTCACATAACGAAACTACAGCCAAGATAATGAGCTTTGTATTGCTTGGCTTTGCATTTATCGGTGCTATAATAAGCTATAGCTCATCTACCTTAATCTCATCTGCGCTTACAGCCTTTGCCGCTGTATTGTGCTTTGCCGTGCCTGTAGCAAGCAGCTTGCTGTATGCTATTCCCTGTGCGCTTATGCAGCGCTCTGCTGCGCGAGTAGGCGCTGTAGTACCCGGGTGGAGTTCTATAGAAGCGCTTGGCAGTGCCGATGCCGTCACTGTGGGTGCAAGAGATTTGTTTCCGCCAAGCACGGTGCGTTTACACGGAATAAAAACCTTTGAAAAAGAGCGAATTGACCTTGCCATTCTCTATGCCGCAAGCGTATTGATATCGGGCTGTGACACATTGCGTGATATATTTCTCGGTGTGATAGAAAACAAAACCGATATGTTATATAAAGTAGAAAGCCTTACACAAGAAACAGGATACGGCTTTACTGCGTGGATAGAACATTCACGCGTGATACTTGGCTCCCGTGATATGATGTTACGGCACGAGATAGATATTCCGTCGCTTGATTACGAGTTTAAATACACTAAAGGCGAGCGCAGCCCGATATATCTTGCTGTAGCAGGTAAGCTTTTTGGTATGTTTTTGGTAAGCTATTCGGCAGACGAGGACGCATACGATGTAGTGCAAAGCTTGCGACACAGCGGTGTATCGCTTGTAGTGCGCGCAGACGATTTTAATATCACGCGTGAGCTTATAGCTAAAATATACGATTTACCTGCGCAATGCGTAAAGGTGCTGACAGGTGATGACCGTGATGCGCTTGCACCTAATATTTCTTATCTGCCCGAAAGCGAAGGAATTATGACACATATCGGCACTTTCTCCTCATTTATAGGTGGCCTACGTGCCGCCGAGGGCGCCGCTGGCGGTGTGAAAATGGGTACTGTAGTACAGTGTGCCGCCATAATACTCGGCATTGTTATCAGCATATTACTCTGCTTTACAGGCGGTATTATTTCGCTTAGCCTAACCGCAGTTATCCTATATCAAGTGGCTTGGGCTGCGCTTACAATATTAATGCCGTTTTTAAAACGATATTAAGAATATTAAAACCCGATGGCAAAATGCTCTCATTTTGCCATCGGGTTTTTTAATATTTTTCTAAAAAGCTATGCTTTTCGCCATTTACTACTGTGCCGGGCATTGTAGCTGAATGTACAGAATGAGTTGCCGCCAAAATATTGGCAGGTACCTGAGAATTATGGCTAGACAATGCTTTTATCAGCGCTTTTACGTCACTGCGTGCGCTCGTATGCGTGCCTTGCTTTAAGCCCTCTGTAAAGCGGCAGGCGCAGCCGAGAAATTCTAAATCATTGTAATTTTTCCACCTTATTATATCGTCCTCACGCACTAAATATAATGGACGGATAAGCTCCATACCCTCATAATGCTCTGAATGTAGCTTTGGCATCATACCTTTAAGCTCACCTGCGTACAGTATACTCATCAGCACTGTTTCTATCGCATCATCAAAATGATGTCCAAGCGCGATTTTATTACAGCCGAGTGCCTTTGCCTCTTTATATAAAAACCCTCTGCGCATTCTGGCGCATACATAGCACGGTGAGCCGCCTTTTACATCAGTGACAGTATCAAATATATCCGTAGAGAAAAAGCGCAGCGGTATTTGCATTATCGCTGCGTTTTTCTCTATTAAAGCCCTGTTCTTCGGCAAATATCCCGGGTCCATACACAAATATTCCAGCTCGAACGGCATTTTTGAATATCTTTGCAAACAGCGCAAGCACAAAGCAAGCACAAAGCTGTCTTTGCCGCCCGATATGCACACCGCTATTTTATCGTGCGGCGCTATAAGCTCATAATCTTTTAATGCACCGATAAATTTGTTCCAAATACCCTTGCGATATTTTTTGATAATACTGCGCTCTATTTCTATATGCTTTTCCATTATTGCTTCGCCTTTATAGAAAGTGTTGCCACGGCAACACCGTCAAAAGTTTTTTGTGTAAATACGCCGTTTTCAAAAACAGTATAGCCGCTATATCCGTCTTTCGGGATAGACACAGAGCCGGGATTTACAAAATAATAGTCTTTCCTATTTTCGGCAATACGTAAATGCGTATGCCCGTTTAGCAGTACATCGCCTTTATTTAGCGGCGGCAAATTTTCCTCATTGTACAAATGCCCGTGCGTGGCAAACAAAGTATATCCGTCGGCTAAAATAAGCGCATAATCTGAAAGCATCGGAAAATCAAGCACCATTGCATCCACATCTGCATCACAATTACCGCGCACGCAAAAAAGCTTATCTTTCATATCGTTCAATATTTTCGTCACCGATTTAGGATCGTATTCACGCGGCAAATCGTTGCGTGGGCCGTGATATAAAAGGTCTCCGAGCAATACGCATTTGTCTGCCGCTTCCGTTTGCACTGCAAGCTGTAACTCTTTTGCGTAATATGCAGAGCCGTGTAAATCACTTGCTATTAAAAGCTTCATATTTTTCCTCTAATATTTTATTGCTATTTCACCGTTTTCGGCAGTTACCTCTACATTTGCAAGAGGCACACCCGATATCAGCAAGTTCGCTATTTTATCCTCTACCTCTTTGCGTATGGCACGTCGCAAATCGCGCGCGCCGAATTTGCCTCCCTTTGCCTTTTCGCACAGCAAGGTAAGCGCTTCTTTAGTAGCGGTAATGCCAATACCCTTGTTGGCGAGCGGCTCTTTATATTCATCTATCATCAGCGCCGCTATGCTCTCTAAGCTTTCGGCTGTTAGCGGCTCAAACACTATTACTTCATCTACACGGCTCAAAAATTCCGGACGTAAAAAGTCTGATAAAGCTTTCATCGCCTTGTCTTTACTCATCTGCGACAAGGTTTTATTAAAGCCTGTTTCGCCTACTTTATCTGCACTGCCTGCATTAGAGGTCATCGCTATTACAGTGTTTTCAAAGCTTACTGTGCGCCCTTGCGCATCGTTTATCTTGCCCTCGTCTAATATTTGAAGCAGTAAATTCATTACATCGGGATGTGCTTTTTCTATTTCATCAAATAGCACTACGGAATACGGACGGCGGCGCACCTTTTCTGTAAGCTGCCCTGCTTCATCATAGCCTACATATCCCGGAGGCGAGCCTATTAAGCGCGACACTGCGTGCTTTTCCATAAATTCGCTCATATCAAGCCTAATTAGTGGATCTACAGTATCAAAAAGCTCGCTCGCAAGCTGTTTTACAAGCTCTGTTTTACCTACTCCTGTAGGCCCTACAAATATAAAGCTTGCCGGACGGCGGCGCGCTGAAATATCTGCGCGGTTGCGCTTTATTGCATTCGCCACTAATTTAACGGCATTTTCCTGCCCTATAATTTTTTGTGATAAACGCTGCTCCAAATTTAAAAGCTTTTCATATTCTGCTTCTTTTATTTTTACAGCGGGTATTCCTGTCCATAGCTCTATTACTCTTGCTACGTCCTCCATTGTTACCTCTATATTTTCTACCGAGGTGCGCAATGGTTTTACCTCTTCCTCAAGGCGGATAAGCTCCGATTTAATAAATGCCAGGCGCTCAAAATCGGGACCTTCTTTGGCATTTTCCTGCTCTATCTGCTCTTGATTATACATATCTATGCTGTGCTGCATTTTTACATATTCTGTAATCTCCGCGTGGCGCAAATTACAGCACGAGCAAGCTTCATCAAGTAAATCTATCGCTTTATCGGGCAAAAATCTATCTGTAATATAACGTTCCGACAAGCTTACGGCGCTCGCCACTATCTCATTGCTCACCTTTACCATATGGTATGCTTCGTAATACTGCTTTACTCCGCGCAATACATCTATGGTGTCGCTTATAGACGGCTCCTCCACCTTTACAGGCTGAAAACGGCGCTCTAAGGCTTGGTCTTTTTCGATAAATTTACGGTATTCGGTGAAGGTAGTAGCGCCTATCACCTGTATTTCGCCGCGCGACAAAGCAGGCTTTAGAATATTTGCGGCATTCATCGAGCCTTCACTGTCTCCTGCGCCTGTGATATTGTGTATTTCATCTATAAACAATATCACATTGCCTGCCGCCTTTACCTCTGCGATAAGCCCTTTTACGCGTGACTCAAACTGCCCTCTAAACTGTGTGCCAGCCACAAGGCTTGTTAAATCCAGCAAGTAAATCTCTTTATCCTGTAAGCGCGCAGGCACTGTACCGTCCACAATATGCAAAGCTATGCCCTCTGCAATGGCCGTTTTACCTACACCTGCTTCACCTATAAGGCAAGGATTGTTTTTTTGGCGGCGGCATAATATCTGGATAGTACGATATATTTCTTTATCGCGCCCTATAATGCGGTCTACCTCGCCTGCCTTTGCCTTTTGGGTAAGATTTTCGCAATAATTATCTAAAAATTTACGCTTTTTGCCCTTGTCGTTTTTGCTATGCTGTGCTTCGCCGTCATCTTGCTTTTTTGCTCCGAAAATGCCCATAGGGAATGTGGCAGAGCCGCCTTGAGTAAAGTCCTTGTCCTCGCTCTCATCGTCATCTGTTTCTTCCTGAGGCAAGCCGTTTTCCGCTTGCAAAGCGCTCATATTGGCGCCAAAGCTCTGCATCATCTCGGCAGGATCCATATCTCCCATCACAGAGGCAAAATGATCCTCCATATTGGCTAAATCGCTCTCGGAAATACCAAACTGCTTCATAAGCTCATCCACGCTCTTTATACCTATCTCGCGAGCGCAGGTAAGACAATATCCCTCGTTTGAGCTTTCGCCGCTTTCCATTTTCTGCACAAACACTATTGCAGGTCGTTTTTTGCATCTAACACACAGCATTATTTTAATCTCCTATTCTGCTTTCTTATAAAAATGGGTTATATACGCTAAATAATGAATACAATTTACTTCCTTGCAGCACCGTATCGTTGAGCATAGATAAGCTGCCGCCTGTAATTACCACCAATGCCCATATGGCGCACAGCACAAGCACTATTTCTATTATTCCGCCCACTACGCCTGTTGTTAATCCCAGTAATTTATTTACTCCTCCGAGTATAGGCACTTTATTTACATTAGTTAGTATTGCCGATAGCTGTGCCACAATAAATCGGCACACAGCAAATGTAATAAAAAACACCAAAACACTGATTATCGGCACCATAAGCGGCGCTATTATCTGCTCTACAATATCACGCGCAAGGTCGGGCGAGCCTGTACTTAACAGCTCATTTGCTTTTGCAGCAAGCTCATTAATAAATTCAGCAGGTAAAAAGCCTCTTAGCTTTTCTATTAACGGCTCTATATAAAAGCTGCCCTGTGCGCTTATCGCGTCACCTGTTTTGGTGATTAACCCCGATTTGAAAAAGCTTTCAAACACCGTTGGTGACAGCTTGCTTGCCACAAAAGAAGCTCCCAGCAACGACACTATATTACCCACAAGCCTTGTGAGGCTGGATAAGAAACCGCTTTTCATATAAGTATAAGCCGTAAACACAAGAATGGCAAGCAGAATAATATCAAGAATAAGTCCTATCGACATAGATTTTCCTCCTGTTATTTAAATAAAGATTTGCGCGGCGATTTAGGCTGTACGGGCTGTGTAAGCTCAGAAACATTATTTCGCGTAAAAAGCAGTAGCTTTTTCGAATTTATAATCGTTTCGCCTTTGCCCTGTATTGCTTGTTTTTCCCAGAGCTTGCCGTCTGTGCCATAAGTAAACACTTGAGTATCGCTAAGTACATTTACAGCATTTGGCACAGTACAGATATCCACTACAGCACTGCCTATTTTTTCACTGCACATTTCTTCCATATTTCCGCTTAAAAGTACTAAAGATGTATCGCTTAAATGCGAAGCATCAGTAAATACCAGCGCTATATATTTATCCTCTATAGCGGCAGTTTGCAAAGTGCGTTCATCAAAATTGTAACGATACAGTTCTTTTCCGTCATTTTGCGAATAAACAGCAGCGTAAGCATCGTATATCACTGCTAAATCTCCATTTGGCAAATATTTTAGCTGTAAAGGCAAGGTATCGTCTGATATTATCTCCGCCGCAGGTTCATCAAGCCCAATATCGAGCATATATATATGGCTAGACAGCGCACCAGCTTGCGGCGACACCGCCGCTACCGCCACCTTGCGCCCATCGCGCGACATAGCCATACACACAGGTGTATCCTGCGCCGAATACCAGTAATAAGCAGGCTCAAACAAGGAATTAAACACCGTAAGCTCTGCTTCATAGCGCAAGCTTTGCGTTATTACCGCAAACGAACCGCCTGCGCTCATCTCCACTAATTGAATAGGCTTATCGAATATTTTGCGGAATAAATTGCGGCTTCGGCTTTCTATCCTCAGCTCTGTACCTGCTCTATTATAAATAGCTGCGCGCGTGTTGCCGCAAGACATTGCAGGGCGCGCGTATCCGTGCTGTAAACGGCGCAGCTCCTTGCCGCTAGAAGAATAAATGGCAAAATCGCTCTCTCCAATGCTTGCAAAGCCTCCTGCAAGCGGCTGCACTTTAATAAGCCCTGTCATTGTAAAATCTATCGGATATCCGTCGCCCTTATTGATAGCCGCATATGCGGTATCCACAAGATCTCCAAACACCGACAATGATGCTCCGTACAATCCTGTAAAATACGCAAGCACCATACATACCAAAAGCATAAGTACTATTATGAATGTAAGCTTGCGGCGGCGGCGATGACGGCGCAGTTTTTCTATTTTCACTAAATCTATTTTACTGTCCTGCATCATATCAGCTCTCCGTAGTTTACCTTATATAAATACAAGCCTTTAGCAGGAGCTGTATCGCCTGCTTTTGCTCTGTCTTTTGAAGCTATTATCTCAGGGATATCCAAAGGCGATATATGATGTATGCCCACCTCTACAAGAGTACCCACCAAAATACGCACCATATTATAAAGATATCCGTTTGCTTTAATATGAAATACAATGTTTTCGCCGTCAATTTGCACTGTGAAGCTTTCCACATTGCGCACAGTATCCTCTATCTTGCTGCCGCTTGACATAAAAGCTCTGAAATCGTGTGTACCCTCGCATTTTTGAGCTGCGTTTTGCATAGCGATTATGTCTAGCTTTGCAGGAAATCTCCATACAAGCCCCTCTTTAAACGGATCGTCTATGGCGCTGTTTGATATAATATATTTGTATTCCTTAGTAACGCTTGAATATCTTGCGTGAAAATCATCGTTTACGCAAGCGGCGCTCATTACGCGAATATCTCTTGGCAAATATTGATTGAGCGCAAGAGGAAGCTTATGCTCATCTATGGGCTTTGGCTGCTGATAGCTTACGCAATATCCAAGTGCGTGTACACCTGTATCTGTGCGTGAGCAGCCTTTTACTAAAGGGCGCGTGCCATATAGCTTTTCCATTGCATTTTGCAATACTTCACATACGGAAAGTGCGTTTTTTTGTACTTGAAATCCGTGATATTGTGTACCTACAAAGCGCATTGTTATCAGCGTTTGCATTGCGCACTCTCCTTTTTTAAAATATTTTATACAAGCTTTGGAAAAATAAAATTAGTGGCACACACAGCCGAAAACAGTAATATGCAAAATATCGTGGCTAGTACGTCACTTTTATTGATATGCAGCTGCTTTAGCCTTGTGCGCCCCTCGCCGCCCTGATAACAGCGACATTCCATAGCCATAGCTAATTCATCTGCACGGCGAAAAGCCGAGATAAACAGCGGTATCAATACAGGCACAAGCGCCATTACCCTCGCTTTTAACGAGCCTGAATCAAGCTCTGCGCCGCGCGCTTTTTGTGCGTTCATTATCTTATCTGTTTCTTCTATTAACGTAGGGATAAAGCGTAAAGCAATAGTCATCATCATAGCAAGCTCGTGTACGGGTAAATGCAGCTTCGCAAGCGGTTTTAACAGTCGTTCTATAGCATCTGTTAAGGCTATGGGGCTTGTAGTATACGTGAGTAAGCTGGTGCCTGCAATAAGAGCAATAATGCGCACGCTCATTACTATTGCATAATAAAGCCCCTCTTTATATACCTTTAAAAAATAAAATTGTATCAGTGGCGCACCCTCTCCGCTTTGGAAGAAAAGATTAAGCACCGCTGTAAATAATATTATCGGAAGTATCGGCTTTATGCTTTTGATTATAAGCTTTATCGGTATTTTGGCGAGTGCATATAAAAGCCCTAATAATCCGATAGACAGCACAAGCCCTGCCGGATTAGAGCCTACGAACAAAACTATGATATATCCCACTGTAAGCAGAAGCTTAATACGCGGATCTAGCCTATGCACAATAGAAGTACCCGGAAAATGCTGACCTATCGTGATATCTCTAAGCATTAGCGCCACCTGCCTTTAGCTGTGCCTTATACTTTAATATCTCCTGCACGGCATATTTTACAGTGTACACATCTGTAGCGATAGGTACTCCCATCTCTTTAAGGCGCATAAAAATCTTAGTTACCTCAGGCACACTAAGCCCCATTTCCAAAAGCTCGGGCGCACGGGCAAATATCTTGGCGGTTTCGTCAAACATCGCTATTTTCGCGGCATTCATCACCAATACTTTATCCGCGTACTTTGCTATATCCTCCATACTGTGGCTCACTAATATTACGGTAGTGCCTGTGTCTTTATGATATTTTTTCACTTCGCTCAATATTGTGTCTCGTCCTTCTGGATCAAGCCCTGCGGCTGGCTCGTCCAGCACTAATATTTTAGGCTCCATAGCAAGTACTCCCGCTATTGCCACGCGGCGCTTTTGTCCGCCTGATAATTCAAACGGGCTTTTGGCAAGCATTTCATCGCTAAGCCCACAAAAGCTTGCGGCGCGCTGTACGCGCTGTGCAATTTCGCTCTCGCTAAGCCCCATATTATGTGGGCCGAATGCAATATCTTTATACACTGTTTCTTCAAATAGCTGATATTCGGGATATTGAAAAACAAGCCCCACCATAAAGCGAAACCGCCGTATATCCTGCGGATTTTTCCATATATCCTCGCCGCCTATATATATTTTGCCGCGCGTAGGGCGATTGATACCGTTAAAATGTGTAATAAGCGTGGATTTGCCACAGCCTGTAGAACCGATTATTCCGATAAATTCGCCTTCGTTTATCTCAAAGCTTACATCGTCTATCGCTACAGTGGCATCGGGCATACCCTCGCCGTAAATATATGTGAGATTTTCTACCTTTACAATAGGTGGCATTGTGTTCTCCTTTTATTTTAGCTTCTGCGCCAATGCTGCCGCACATTCTTCACTCGTAATAACATCAGTCGGCATTGCAAAGCCTGCTTTTGTAAGCTCATAGCATAATTCTGCCGCTTGCGGCACATCAAGATGCAAGGCTCTTATTTCTTTTACTTTGCTAAACACCTCTTTAGGTGTACCCTCTATAGCTATTTTGCCCTCGCTCATCACAATTACACGGTCGGCAAGCGCCGCTTCCTCCATATAATGTGTTATCTGCACCACGGTAATGCCAAGCTCTTTATTTAGGCGGCGCACTGTTTTCATTACCTTTTCTCTGCCAATAGGATCAAGCATTGCAGTGGCTTCATCTAATACTAAGCAATCGGGGCGCATTGCTATTACACCTGCTATGGCTACACGCTGTTTTTGCCCGCCAGACAGCTTATGAGGTGCTTTATGGCGATGCTTATATATGCCCGTCATCTCCATAGCTTCATCTATACGCGTGCGTATATCGGGCGGCGGCACACCGAGGTTTTCAAGCGCAAACGCTACGTCCTCCTCCACTACAGTCGCCACTATCTGATTGTCGGGGTTTTGAAACACCATTCCCACTTTTTGGCGAAGCTCTACTATATGCGCTTCGTCATCGGTAGATACGTCCTCTACATACACTGTGCCTTTTTGCGGCAATAATATAGCGTTAAAATGCTTTGCAAGCGTAGATTTACCGCAGCCGTTAGCGCCAAGCACAGCCACTAGCTCTCCGCGCTCCACATTTAATGACAGCCCGTCTATTGCTTTAATATTATCTTCATAGCTAAACTCAATATTTTCTACCTTGAGCATATTCATTCTATTATTCCTTCCAAAAAGCTGTAGCTCCGCACGGCACTACTCCATTAGTAGCCGTAACAGGCAAGCCTATCTCATCGCAAGAGGTGTTTCCGCCATAACGCTTTATCAGCATTGTACCCAAAATATATTCCATAACACTTGGTGACAGCCCCGTAGTATAGCTGTTTACGGCTACAAACAACGGTTTATCCGACAAAGCAGTAACGCACAGCGCGATAAAATCGTATATATTATCTTCAAGCTTCCATATCTCGCCCGACGGCCCTCTGCCATAGCTTGGAGGATCCATAATAATGGCATCGTATCGTACACCTCTGCGTACCTCACGCGCCACAAATTTGGCGCAATCGTCCACTATCCAGCGTATTTTATTGTTTTGCATACCGCTTTTTTCGGCATTTTCACGTCCCCAAGCTACCATTCCTTTGCTTGCATCTACGTGGCACACCTCAGCACCAGCACAAGCACAAGCAAGTGTAGCGCCGCCCGTATATCCAAACAGATTTAGCACCTTTATCGGCCTTTTTGCCCCTTTAATAAGGCGAGTATACTCGTCCCAATTTACCGCTTGCTCGGGGAATACTCCCGTATGCTTAAAGCCTGTGGGAGACACAATAAGCGATAAATCTTTGCCGTATTTAATAAGCCATTTATCGGCTGTTTTACGCTTATATTCCCACTCGCCGCCGCCCTTGTCGGAGCGGTGATATACGGCATCGGCATTTTTCCACATCGTGGTGGAAATAGGGCTTTTCCATATCACCTGCGGATCGGGCCTTACTAGTAGCACCTTACCCCACCGCTCTAGGCGATTGCCGCCTGTAGCATCTATAAGCTCATAATCCTGCCAAGTATTTGCAGCGCGCATATTATTCCTCCGCTGTAATTTGTGTGCCAAAAAAACATTATAGCACCAAATTGTGAATAAATTTATCAAATTTCGTAATTTTGCAAATTAGATATCTAAGCTTTGCTGCTGCACATCGCCTGTGTCGGCTTCGGGATATTTCATCCCTAAATGTGCATAGGCAAGGCGCGTTACCATTCGTCCGCGTGGAGTGCGTGTAAGATAGCCCGATTGCATAAGGTACGGCTCGCACACGTCCTCTAAGGTAACGGCTTCTTCTCCGAGCGCCGCCGCTAAGGTTTCAAGCCCTACGGGGCCGCCTGCATACATTTCTATAATGGCACGCAAAAGCGCTCTATCGAGTGCATCTAAGCCTGCTTCATCTATATCCATACGTGAAAGTGCTATTAGTGCAAGCTCTCCGTTTACTATGCCGTCGCCCATCACCATAGCATAGTCTCGTGAGCGCTTTAATAATCGATTAGCTACACGAGGTGTGCCGCGTGCGCATTTGGCAAGCTCTAACGCGCCGTTTTCGTCACAAGGCACGTCTAATATCCCCGACGAGCGCATTACTATCTGTGCTAATTCATTTACCGAATAAAGCTCTAGCTTTAATAATACTCCAAATCTGTCGCGTAGAGGGCTTGACAATTGCCCTGCTCGCGTAGTAGCGCCAATCAGCGTAAAACGCGGTAAATTTATGCGGATAGACTGTGCCGACGGCCCTTTGCCTATCATTATATCAAGCGCATAGTCCTCCAGTGCAGGATATAGCACCTCTTCTACTTGGCGAGATAAACGATGAATTTCGTCTATAAAAAGCACATCGCCCTCTTGCAAATTAGTGAGCAGCGCTGCTAAATCTCCCGGTTTTTCTATGGCTGGCCCCGAAGTGATACGTATTTGTACGCCCATTTCGTGTGCCACAATGCACGCAAGCGTAGTTTTGCCAAGCCCCGGAGGGCCGTAAAGCAATAAATGGTCTAGCGGCTCTGCGCGCATTTTGGCGGCTTCAAGATATATTTTAAGGTTTTCTTTGGCTTTATCCTGTCCGATATATTCATCTAAGCTCTTAGGGCGCAAGCTTGCCTCAGCATCAAAATCCTCTTGCTCCGCCTCTGGATTTACAAGACGAACATCATTTTCAAAATCCTGTGTCTCTATTGCCACCTGCTATCTCCCCTTTCCTATACCTTGCAAAGCAAGGCGGATAAGCTCGCTCACAGGCAAGTTATCATCCAGCCTGCCTATTGCTTGTGCTGCCTCACTGCCGCTGTATCCAAGTGATACAAGCGCCGCCATAGCTTGCTGCACGCTTCCGCCCATATTTGGCGCATTTGTGTTTATATCATCTAAGCTAATGCCCGAGGTAAGCCCCTTGCCCACCTTATCCTTTAGCTCCATTACAAGGCGCTGCGCTATCTTTGGCCCTATGCCATTAGCGGCGGTAAACGCTTTATAGTCGCCAGCCGAAATAGCAAGCACTATCTTATCGGGCGACAAGGCGCTAAGTATTGCAAGCCCTGCCTTTGGCCCTACACCCGACACCGTGATAAGCATACGGAAAACGCTCTGGCTCTCTTTATCCGCAAATCCGAAAAGCTGTATCAGATTTTCGCTCAAATTCATATATGTATACAATGTACACACATTGCCTACACTTGGCAATGCCGATGCCTCCGCCGCAGGGATAAATACCCAATATCCTACTCCGCCGCACTCTATCACTACCTCGGTATTGCTTTTTTCCACAAGCTTGCCTGTAAGCGAATAAATCATTTTTATCTCCTGTACAAATGTATATTAATAGTATCCCATACTCTGTCTTTTGGTTTTACTTACGTTAAATTGCCCCGAACGATAGCTGTGTGCGTGACAAATTGCCATTGCAAGCGCATCTGCCGCATCATCGGGCTTTGGTACACTGTCAAGCTTTAAGATAGTGCGTGTCATCTCCTGCACTTGCTTTTTACTTGCTTTACCATAGCCAGCCACGCTCTGCTTTACCTGCAAGGGCGTATACTCAAATATCGGTATATTAGCGCGTTTTGCCGCAAGCAGCAGTACTCCGCGCGCCTCTGCCACCGCTATTACCGTTTTTTGGTTAGTGGTAAAAAACAATGTTTCTATCGCGAGTGCATCTGGCTTTATCATCTCTATAATATTCGTAATATCATCAAAAATCTCATTTAATCTATCGTTGAAATCCGTGTGCGCATCTGTGGTGGCAGCGCCAAATTTAAGCGTAGTAAACGTTCCGCCACTGTACTCTACTGCTCCAAATCCCACTATGGCATACCCGGGATCTATACCCAAAATACGCATTAGCACTGCACCCTCTTTCGCACGATACAATAAGTCCATTTAAACAGATAGTATATCATATTTTATTATTTTTTACAAATATAAAACTGCACTTTTTACATTTAAAGTAAGATAACAAAACACGCTGCTGCGCAAAACTTAAATGGTTTTGCGCAGCAGCGTGTTTAATTTATCTTTGTTTCCAGTGTATCTCTATTTCATCACCCATATTTACTCGCTCCAAAAATGATGCATCGTGTCCGTTTAAAAGCAATTCTATATCGCCTTCGGGCTTTGACGGATCAATTTTCGCAAGCGAAAGCATATCTAAAAACATATAAGGCGCGCCGCCCTCACGCGGCGGTAACGTAATCCTTGTGCCATTTAAGGTGATAGTTAAGGGCTTGAAATCGTCCTCACTTATTAAAAGAGGCTCGGGAGAAAACATAAGCTCGCCCGGCTCCCACCCATCAATCACGGCGGTGCTATTATCTTCTATGTCTTTCGGCTCTTCTTCTATTATTGGCATAGGCTCGTTTTTATTTTCACTCGTATCGCTGTAATCAATATTTTCATCTTGCTTTTGCTCTACTGTATCCTGCGCAATAATATCGTCCTCTGTAAGAGTGTAATTAATCAGCGGCTTTTCTTTTTCAGGCTCTTTACGAAGCGATATAATATCTCCGTCCTCTAATCGGGCATCGTCTGCCGCAGCCATTCCATTTAGCAAATACAATTCTGTTTTGCCATCTCCTGCACCCTTGCACACATCAGCAAAGGTGCTGAAATCCACTATTTCTACCTTGTCGCCTACGCAAATTGCTCTGTCGTCGTCTGCCTCTACACCATTTATCACAGCGTAAATTCCTGCTCGAATATCGCGATTATCAAACCCAATAGTAAAGTTTTTGCTGCCTGCCAAAACATCGCGCACAGATAAAGAGGCATCCTCTCCCTGTACAGCAGGCACTATGTGTATGCTGTCTCCCGATGCTACCAATGCCGAAATGCCTACGCTTTCACCATTTAGCAGTAAAGAAGCCGTTTGCAAGCTTCCTCCACGCAAAATACGCTTTTGTCCATTTACTTCAAACAAAAGATTTTTGCCGCTTTTACCCATAATATCGGCATAGCTATATCCGCACAGCAATAATACGTCCATCATAGCAAGCGAGCCTGTGCGCAGTAAATGCTTTTGTTCACCGTTTACCATAATATCAAAGCCCTTATACATACCTGCGCTCACTGCCGTAAGTGCAATACCAAGTGGTGTAGCATACTCGGGGCCAAATGCTTCCTGCTCGCCCACGGCAAGCTTTTTCATAAAATTATTGCCGCCTATCGCTACTTTACGCTCGTCAAGCTCTAATTTATCCGCAAGCATTTTACATAATAAAGGAGTACGGCCGCCGCCGCCCACTAAAAATACAGCCGCAGGCGCTTTGCCATTTATCTCTAATATTTTGGTGGAAATTATGTCTGCCAAATCGTCTAGCGACGGCATAATGTTATCAAGCAGCTCATCTCTTGGTACAGTGTAGTCAAATCCCATTATATCTCTGTAGCAAATGGTTTTATCGTTGTTTCCAATAGCACATTTTATCTTTTCGGCAGTATCAAAATCCACCAAATACTGCTTGATTATTGCCTCTGTAATCTCGTCCCCCGCTACAGTTGCCATAGTATATGCAGACACCGCTCCATCGTTGCATACTGCAATATCAGACGTACCTGCGCCTATATCCACAAGTGCTAAATTTAAAAGCCGTAATTCCTGCGGTATTACGGCATTCATCGCCGCAATAGGCTCAAGCGTTAGAAATTCTATAGAAAGCCCTGCCTTTTGCATTGTAGCTTCAAGGCTGCTCACTACCTCGGACGGTAAAAATGTGGCTATAATATCCACACGCGCTTTTTTGCCTTTATGGTCAATAATAGTAGAATACGCATAATCATCTAAATAATAGTGCATTACGGAATGTCCTACGCAAAAAAGGTCGTCTTGCCCTTCGGTTTTATGTATATCTTCAGCCGCCTTGCTTACGGCTCCCATCTCAAGCTCGTACACTGTCTCTTTAGTAGCAGGGCCGCCTGCAGGTACATCTACTTCAAACGAAGCCGTCGCTGTGCGCAATGCACGACCTGCCGCAGCCACACAAACGTGATCGAGCTTTTTCGCTACTTTAGCTTCCAGTGCTTCACGCACTTCAATAGCTACAGCCGCCACTGCCGCAATATCCTCTATTTGCCCGTCTATCATAGCGCGCTTCGTATGCTCGCGTTCCTCGATGGCTTCTATATGAAAAAGCTCGTTTTCATTATATCCCACCACACCTATTACGCTGTGCGTACCTATGTCCAGTGCAAAAACAGGCGATTTTATTGTATTGTCACTATTGTCCATATTATCCTCCCAATATTGAGCAGCAGCCCTTGATACTCGTCCGTCTCCAAACACTTGTTAGCTTTTGTATTTTTATCCCACTGTAGCCACATTAAAAACCGTGAATACACAAAGTATTAACGGTTTCTAATGCAGCCACTGTGAAATGAAAATTTTTGCAAGCTAATCTAATCGTTTTCGAGTTAGATGAATATGAGCTGATGACTCAAAGGCTGTTATCTTTTTTCTTGCGCACCTGCACTCGCTGCATTTCAAATAAGTCTCCGCACAATTTATCCATCATCTTATCCGTAACATTGATAAACTGGCAGCCGTACTGGTGAATACCCGGACGCTGTGAATCCATATAGATTTCTCTACACACTCTGCACATCATCTCTGCTTTGTATTTAATTAATGTGTATGTTAAAGAAAACTCCTCGTTTGGAACAAAAATACGTCTTGTAGCCATACGAACACCACCAAGACTTACATCTTTTATCTCTACTTCAAGCGTCTCAGGCTCTTTATCTATTTCTTCAATATTATCGTTTATAAATGTAACTAACCCTGTTATATTAATATTTAAGCGAAAAAACTGCCTGCGTTCCGTTGTTTGGTGAGTACCGATATCTACTAATCTCAAGCGTTGCCCCGACGATAAATAAACGCGCCCAAGCATTAATCTAAACCCCACCTTTGGTAAGTTCAGCACCAGCTTTACAGGCAGATTATACGGTAATGTAGCCAAAAAACCGCCGCCTTGCGGAGCGATATCCATTGTACCTTCCACATCGTCCATTCCAACAATCGTGCCTACGGATAATAAATCGTTCATCAATGATTTAAGCTCGCACGATTTGCCTATATATTCAATTTCTGTAGTACGCATCTATTCACCTCCGGTTTTTGCAAAACATTATTCTGCAAAACATATTAAAATTTACATATAGTATAACATATAATATCGTCGCTTGTCTCTAGTTTTCCATAAGATTGTAACAAAGTTTTGCTTATTTTTTGTCCTCGCGTGACATTGACGATATTTTATCGCGTAAATCATCAATATTGGCATTGTGAACAGGCGCTTTCGCTTCGTTTTGATAATGTTTGATTTCTCCCGATATCTGCAATATCTGCATATAAACAGCCGCTATGCACTCGTATAATTCCGGTGGAATACTGCGCCCAACCTCCAGCATACACATTAGCGAAGCCGCCGAATCGTCTCTGAATACAGGTATGCCCTTTTGCTCTGCAATATCCACTATTTTTTCAGCTATAGTGCCATATCCCGAAGCTATTACCACAGGCGCTGCATCACTTTCCTCTTGGTATTTAAGCGCCACGGCTTTGGTTTTTCTTGCATCAGATTTTGACATCTATTCCTACCCTCCTGTACGGCAAGCTTTTAAATACGTCCATAAGTGAGCGCTGCCTATCGAGCTTGCCTATTTTGGTTTCTCTAAGTTTAAATCCGGTAGAGCCTATAATCGACGGCAGCTTATCCGCTAAAGGCTTAAATGCAGACAAATATGCCTCGGGGCATAAAACTGACAATACCATATCTTGTCCTTGCGTAAAAAGCTCTGCTTCAAAGCGCCCTATTCCATCTACATCAAATACTGCCAATACGTGAATACATTCGTCTCCTGCCCCTGCCGCTTTGGCTTCTTCACTGTTAGGATCTACCCACAGCTCTGCAAACGAGCGCATATCATTCACCTCTACAGGCACAATAAAATGCAATAGCGGAGTATAGTTACACGGAGACGACAAAAGGCTATGTACTATTTTTTCCAGTTTTTCGCTGCCCATCAGCGACAAATCTTTTTCGCTTGCCTCTCTCCCGATAATTTTGGCAATAATATCCATTACCTTTGACGGATCTTTATGCGCATTTGGTGATAGCATAATTTCTTTGCGCATCAATGCCGCGAGCAATTGTTTTTGGTCGTCACCATCGAGTGTGGAAATAAGCGCACCTACGGACTCGTCAAGAAAATTGGGATTATCTTGAAATCTCGATAGATTGTATTTTATCAGCGGCAATATTTTTTCAAGCTTTGGTGTAAACAGTATACTGCTCTCTACTTGGCGCAAGGTTCTTTGTATTTCTTCTTTTAGCGGAGTAAATGCCGCAGGCGCACTTGGCAAACGAAGCGCCTTTGCCAAATCCATTAATTTTTCAGCAAGCTTTTGATTGCCCTGAATATTGCTCGCCACAAATTCGAGGCTGTTCGCTACCGAGCGCAAAATCGGCTCTTTGGTACGCACTCCGTTAAGGCTTTTAAGTAAATTGGCGATTGCAAAACGCATCTCGGGCTTTGGCATATCTTTTAATGTAGTGCGCAAAAAATCGAAAAGCTCACCTTTAAACGACGTAGATGCCGCCTCTTGGCGCTTTAGCTCCGATGCTATACCTTCGGGCGGCACAAGCAGCTGTTCAAACAATTGCTCTATCTCGGCTGTAAGCGTGGTATTGTTAGCAGGCAGAAGATTAATAATCTCCTCGAGCATAAATATATTTTTAAGAAATCCTACCGTTACAGATGGATCCTTAAGCAAATTCATAAGAACGCTTGGCATCTCATCTTTAGGCACTTCTCCGTTATTTTGTTTCAGAAGCTCTGTTTGCGGATCTGTCTTTATTACCTTAGAAAGCTCCGTAAGCTGAAACGGCACTGCCGGATCTGCCACAGGCTTATTAGGCTGGATAGGCGCCTTATCTAAAAGCGGAGTGGTTATTCTTAATAAATCAGCCAAAGCAGTACCCCCTTTTTATAGTCCATACTTATTATATCGTGTTTTTTTTGCTAAAATCAACACCGTTTGCAAAATAAATAAATTTTTATTGAAAAACTTACAAAATATTTTGCAAATTGCAACATAAAATGATACAATAGTGTTATTAATAGTTTTAAACTAAATAACCAATGCAAATATAAAGTTAGCGGGTGAAAAAATGAGTGTTTTTGACGCAAGTATGGAACCAATGGTTGATATGTTTATCTATGAGACAACTACCTTGTTAGAACAGCTTGATGAGATTTTGCTTAATTCCGAGAAAAGTAAAACAATGACGGATGACAACATCAACGAAATCTTTCGTATAATGCATACCATAAAGGGTTCGTCAGCAATGATGGGCCTTACAGGTATTCAAGAGCTTGCTCACCATATGGAAGATATGTTCTTCATAGTACGTGACGATCCTAAAAAGATGAACGATGAAAATTCAGGTCCTATTTTCGATTTACTGTTCCAGTCGTCGGACTTTTTAAAGTCCGAAGTAGAATCTATACAGCAAAATGATGATTACAAGCCTGAGGATTCAAGCGCCCTCACGGCTCAAATAGGCGGTGTAGTAGCGGCGCTTAAAGGCGAGTCTCCATTGATAGTGCCGGTTACCCAAGCAGCGCCCGTCCAAAATGCAGCTTCTGAAGCCTCTGCGCCCATAGCCGAGGAAACTGCTGCCGACGGTGAAGACCTGCATCAAATACGTGTATTCTTTGATGAAGGCTGTCAGATGGAAAATATCCGCGCATTTATGCTAATGACACAGCTAAAAGACGATTGCGATTATCTTGATTCAGAGCCGCAAAATCCTGAGTCTAATTCCTCGTGCTGTGCAGACCTTGTAAAAAACGGTTTTCTTGTAAAATTTAAAACAAGCTTACCGCTGTCACATATTTATAATATTATTGAAAATTCCACTAATATTCATTCCTATGAATACATAGAAGCAAATGAAAATGCAGCACCTAAAGCAGACACCGATACCGTTATAGCTGCCGAAGCCGCCAATAACAGTGCAGATGTTGCCGCCGCCGCAAAGGTGCCTGAGGCTATAGCCACTGAATCCGCAGCCGCTTCACGCGGCCCCGGCAAGCAAAGCCTTATCAGTGTAAACCAAACCAAGCTCGACCAACTTATGGACGTAATGGGCGAGATAGTAATAGCTGAGTCTATGGTAGCTAACAATCCCGAGCTTAAAAATATGCAGCTCGAAAACTTTAATAAATCTACTCGTCAGCTGCGCAAGCTTACCGACCAATTGCAAGATATTGTTATGTCTATACGTATGGTGCCGCTATCCGGTGTATTCCAAAAGATGAATCGTATAGTACGTGATATGAACAAAAAGCTTGGCAAAGAAGTGGAGCTTGTTACTATTGGCGGCGAAACAGAAGTGGATAAAACCATAAATGACGTATTGGCAGATCCATTTATGCATATGATACGCAATGCAATGGATCACGCCATTGAAAGCCCCGAGGAGCGCATAGCGCTTGGCAAGAGCGAAGAAGGCAAAATTACTTTAGCCGCTAACAACGTGGGCGGAGAAATAGTGATAACCGTAGCTGATGACGGACGCGGACTAAATTCGTCTGTAATTATGACTAAGGCAAAGAAAAACGGATTAATCACAAAGCCCGATAAAGAATATAGCGAAAAAGAAATTTTCAATATGATTATGCTACCCGGATTTTCCACTAACGAAGTAGTTACCGAATATTCGGGACGTGGCGTTGGTATGGACGTGGTGCGTAAAAATTTGGAAAAAGTAAACGGCTCTATCAGCGTTGAATCAAAGCTTAATGTCGGCACTACATTTACTATAAAGATACCTCTTACTCTTGCAATAGTAGACGGAATGGAAGTAGCCGTAGCAGGCGAAACTTATACTATTCCTATCACGTCTATCAAGCAAACATTTAAGCTATCTGATGAAATAGATGTAATAGAAGACACCGAAGGCACCGAGATGGTAATGCTGCGCGGTGACTGCTATCCGATAATTCGCTTACATAAAATATATTCCGTAGAAAATGCTGTAGAAAGCTTGCCCGACGGTATATTCATACTTGTGGAAAACGAGAATAAATCCGCTTGCTTGTTTGTAGACCAGCTCGTAGGCGAGCAGCAAGTAGTGGTAAAGCCCTTCCCTGCATATCTTAGCAAGTACGAAATAAAGGGATTTGGGCTTGCAGGCTGCACAATTATGGGCGACGGCAGTATCAGCTTGATACTCGATATAAACAGTATGCTTAATAACTTTTAAGGAGGCGCAGCATAATGGACGAAATGAACAATACATCTACCGTTGAGGACGATTTACTTGGCAAATATCTTACATTTTTTATTGGTGATGCCACTTATGGAGTAGAGCTTATACACGTAATAGAGATTATCGGTATTCAAAATATCACTAATGTTCCTGGTATTCCGGGATATATCCACGGCATCATTAATTTGCGTGGACGTATAGTACCTGTAATTGACGTGCGTCATAAAATAGGTATGCAAGAGCGTGCGTACGACGAACGCACCTGCATAATAGTAATAAGCTGGCAAGATTCTCTTGTAGGTCTTATTGCCGACAGTGTGTCCGAGGTAATAGATTTTGACCAAGACAATCTTGCTCCGTTACCGGATTTCACTAATATCAACACGAAAAAATATCTTTCAAGTGTATCCAAAATTGGCGATAAGCTTGTGCTTAATCTCGATTGCCAAAAGTTTTTGGCAGACGAGACTGCCACACCTGCCTTAGTGGTATAGCTACAATGCTATAAATTTAAGGAGCCACTGAAAGGAGCCTTACAAATGTTAAAGCTAACAGACCAAGAATTTAAAGATCTTGTTACCTTTGTACACAAAAATTATGGTATAGACTTATCGAAAAAGCGTATCCTCATAGAGGGACGTATGTCTAATATATTAATAGGACACGGTTTTACCACTTTTAGGCAATATATGGATTTTTTATTTGCCGACAAAACCGGTAATGAAGTAACCACATTAATTAATAAGCTAACTACAAATTATACATTCTTTTTGCGCGAAACCGAGCATTATGATTATATGAAAAGTACTGTTTTGCCTGCTTTTGAGCGCTCACGTCCAAGCAAAACTTTGTATCTTTGGAGTGCAGGCTGCTCATCAGGGCAAGAGGCATACACAATGGCAATGACAATAGATGAATATTTCGGAATGCACAAATCTGAGTGGAATACGCAGATTTTGGCATCTGATATATCTATGAATGTACTGGAAAAAGCCAAAAACGCAATATACACAAGCGACGAAATAAAGGATATTCCTCCTTTATGGCGGCAAAAATACTTTAAAGACTTAAATAACGGTAGCTTCCAAGTAATAGAAAAAATACGTAAAGAAGTAGTTTTTAAAGTTATTAATCTTATGGAACCATTTAAATTCAAGCATCCCTTTGACCTTATATTTTGCCGCAATGTAATGATTTATTTCGACGGCCCCACTAAAAAGAACCTTGTGGATAAATATTACGATTTCACAGCAGATCAGGGCTATTTGTTTATCGGACATTCTGAAAGTGTGGCAAAAGATACTACACGTTATTCTTATGTTCAGCCTGCAATATATCAGAAAAGGAGTAAATAATTATGATTACTCCAAAAAAAACGCGTGTACTTGTAGTAGATGACTCTATAATGTTTCGCACGGTATTAGCTAACAGGCTTGGCGAAGATCCTATGCTGGAAATAGTAGGCACTGCTTCAGATGCCGATGACGCAATGAAAAAAATAGAGAGTCTCGCGCCCGATGTTCTTACTTTGGACGTGGAGATGCCTAAGATGAATGGCATACAATTTCTGAAAAAATTAATGCCAATTCACCCAATGCCTGTTGTCGTAGTATCAAGCGCGCCTATAAGCGCTTTAGATGCCCTTGATGCAGGCGCAGTAGACTTTGTAAAAAAGCCTGTGGTCACTAATCAAAATGAGCTTAATTCGTTTATTCGCGAGCTTGTAGTAAAAATAAAGATAGGCTCTATAGCCAAAATAGGCAAAAAAGCTGCTGTACCTACGGCAGGCCCCGAAAAGCGTCCTGCTCCTGTAACATTGCTGCGCCCTGTAAACAATATGATTATTGCAATTGGCGCATCTACAGGCGGTACAGAAGCTATCTTAGAGGTAGTGCGTGACTTGCCTGCCACTACACCTGGTGTAGTGATAGTGCAGCATATGCCTGCCGGATTTACTAAAATGTACTCTGAACGTTTAGACAAGCATTGCAAAATGCGTGTAAAAGAAGCCGAAGACGGTGACCGCGTAGTGCAAGGGCAAATTATTATCGGAGCAGGTGAATTTCATCTGCGTTTAGCTAAAGATGCTAAAGGCTATTACGTTACCAGTAAACGCGGTGACAAAGTGAGTGGGCATTGCCCGTCTGTAGATGTATTATTTCAGTCTGTATCAGAAGTTGCAAAAAACCGAGCAGTAGGTGTAATACTTACCGGAATGGGTGCAGATGGTGCTAAAGGGCTACTCGCAATGCGTAAAGCAGGAGCATACACAATAGGGCAAGACAAAGAATCGTGCATTGTATATGGTATGCCTATGGTTGCATACGATATCGGCGGTGTTGTAAAACAAGCTCCTCTTACCGAGATTGATAACGAAATCGGCAGATATCTAAATGGAATAAGATAATTAAATGTACAAGCGGCAGTTTAGTAAAATAACTTTTACTAAACTGCCTTTTTTAAAATAAAACAAAAAAATTCATATCTTTTTTATAAAAATCTGCTATAATATTAACAAGCAATATGTTTATAACACTCGTTAGAATTGAGCTTTTGCAGAAAGGATGAACAAGTAATGGCAGTAAATCAAATAATCGACTTCAGCGAAGTAACTCCTGAGATAAAAGAGCTGAGCAATCTGTGCCTCCAAAACAGCACTATAGACCAAGCTCTTTACGCAAAATATCAAGTGAATCGAGGTTTGAGAGACCTTAACGGTAACGGTGTACTCACCGGTCTTACCGAGGTAAGTGAAATTCAATCAAACTGCGTAGTAAACGGTGAAAAGGTTCCTTGCGAGGGCAAGCTATTTTACCGAGGTGTAGATATAGAAGATATAGTAAACGGATTTATTAAAGAACAGCGCTTTGGCTTTGAAGAAGTGGTGTATTTACTATTATTTGGCACTTTGCCCACCCAAACGCAGCTTAATGAAACGAGACAGCTTTTGGCACGCTACCGCAGTCTCCCCACTAATTTTGTCAGAGACATTATAATGAAAGCACCAAGTGCCGATATGATGAACACTCTTGCGCGCAGTGTGCTTACCTTGTACGGCTATGATAAAAACGCAAACGACAATTCCATAGATAATGTCTTGCGCCAATGCTTGCAGCTTATAGCTTTGTTTCCTATGCTGTCGGTTTATGGTTATCAAGCATACAACCATTATGTTAAAGGCAACAGTCTTTACATTCACAATCCTCAAGCAGAGCTATCCACTGCCGAAAACATATTATATATTCTGCGCCCCGACAGTAAGTATACACCGCTTGAAGCGCATATTTTAGATTTAGCTCTTGTGCTGCACGCAGAACACGGCGGCGGTAACAACTCCACATTTACTACTCACGTAGTGTCAAGCTCCGGCACAGACACCTATTCCACTATAGCAGCAGCGCTTGGCAGCCTTAAAGGGCCAAAGCACGGCGGAGCTAATATCAAGGTAGTGCAGATGTTTGATGATATGAAAAACACTCTCACCGATTGGACAGATGATGAGCAAATTTCCGAATATCTTACAGCGCTGCTCAACAAAAATGCGTTCGATAAAACAGGGCTGATTTATGGAATGGGACACGCAGTGTATTCTCTTAGTGACCCGCGTGCAAATATTTTTAAAGGCTATGTGGAAACTCTTGCCAGCGCAAAAGGCCGCGCAGACGAATACAAGCTGTATTCTGCGGTAGAAAGGCTTGCGCCCCAAATCATAGGACACGAGCGCAAGATATATAAAGGCGTTTCCGCTAATATAGATTTCTACAGCGGCTTTGTATACAGTATGCTTGATTTACCGCTCGAGCTTTTCACTCCTATTTTTGCTGTTAGCCGCATCGTTGGCTGGAGCGCACACCGCATAGAGGAGCTTATAAATGCCGGCAAAATTATCCGCCCTGCATATAAGAGTGTCTCTGAGCGAGTGGATTATTCAGAGCTTAGCAATAGAACTTAGTATTTTCTTTTTACAGATTAATGTTTAAAGCGCACGTTACGATTATTTTCGTAACGTGCGCTTTTTTTGTATGCAATATGATAATTAATATCCTTCGTATACATAATATTACACATTAAGCAATATTTTTACCTATAATACTATTTGTATCCCCTATCGTGTGCAAAAAATTCACTCGATAAGCAATTTTATCATAACGTATATCGCGCTTAAACGATGTATTTTAGTATATGCTTATAATAAGTATTACTTATTATAGATATCATCTGATAGCTATTTGCACAAAAATCAGCTAAACCACTATCATTTGCGCGTGCTAAACAAACCACTGAATATTTGAAAATGCCTAGATATGCAATCCATTTGCCTTGTTTTACACATAATTCTTTTTGTCATCTTGTATTTTTCAAGCTTTCGATATTTTGTCTTATGTTGCCGACACTGTGATTTATAAAGTAACAATATGCCCAATGCCAATTTGTTTGTTTGCTATCCGCCTTGAGTTTCTATATATTAGCTTTTGCTTACTGCTTGTGAATTTATATATTGCTTTCTTTTGTTCCTCATTTTATGTTTAGAAGCAAAAGCGGAGGCTAACATAACATCTGTTATGTTAGCCTCCGCTTTCATTCCACCAAATTAAAACGGCACAGATAGCCAAAGCTATCAGTGCCGTTTATGATACATCATATCCGTAGCTTCGCTGCGCTTGCCGCAATCACGCAAGGGAGATTGCTATGCTTAATGCTCTAAACGTGCTAAGCTATGCTTTGCACGTTGTAAAGCGCCGTGGCGCTAGTTGCCTTTTAATTCGCTATAATTTATCCGCTGCCGCGCCGCGCTTGCAGCAATCACGCAAGGGATTGCTGTGCTTTATGCTAAATGTGCTATGCTATGCTTTGCACGGCGCGAAGCGCTATAGCGATAGCTACCTTTTAGGTTGTTATACATATCCGTAGCTTCGCTGCGCCACAACAAAAGCGGCATTGCACTTTTGCGTGTTGCAATGTTTCTCTAAAGACATCAAAATCTTTGATTTTGATAACACTGTGAGGTTATCATAGCATCATATTAAGTACATTTGCTGTGGCAGCCGGATTAGAGTAAAACTGTTTGTACGCATTGTACGAGCCGCCAAAATTTTGATTGTCAAAAGACGGTATATTGAAAAGCTTATTGGAGCTTGACAATGCTTGCTTTGTTTTGGTATTTGCGGCATCAGCTAATTTTGATAATGTATTACGCGTACTTTCCGCATTGTTTTTTAGCGCTGCCGAAAACTTTTTTTCGTCTACTTGCAGCTGGCCATCGCTCTTAGTGGTAATACCAATACGTGCTAAGCTTTGCGCTTGATATTTAGTAGAGCTATATGCCGTGGCTAAATCACTTATTGATGTAGACCGCGGAGCGTTTGCTTTAAGTAGCTTCACAGTTGCATTATAATCATTAGCAAAGTTTTTCACAAGGTTAAGCGCATTGCCTGCATCAGCAGTGCCTTTGTTTATATTTGCATCGCCTTTGCCTGTAAGCGTTGCTTTTACACCTGTGTCACCTAGTGTAACATCATTTTTAGCTGATGAATACTGCACATCATTTACTGTGTAATCAGCGTTTTTTGCTGTCTCGGTAATATTCATATTCAATTTTTCGGCTTTGCCGCTAAATTTAGCGGTAAATGCAGCATCTTTACCTGTAGTATCGGACACAAGCGACAAGCTCGACATTCCATTTTTGGTGGTAACTTTAGCTGTTACGCCAAGCTTTGCCGAATTAATCTGCCCTGCCATTGATGTAAGAGCATCTTTATTGGAAACAGAATTAGATAAATTGAAAGAAATAGTGCTTGTTTTGCCTTTAGCTGTAAACTCCAATTTAGAAGTGCCGCCAAGAGTATATCCAAGCTGTGACACAAAATCATCGCTCTTTTGCGTTTGCCCACTCGCAAGGCTGCTCACCTTAACATTTAGCTGCTTATTATTAGCAAGATTGCCGCCCGTCACCGACAAAACCCCTGTATTTGATGAGCCAAGAGCTGAATTGCCTGAGCCAAATTTAGCAAAAGTGCTAAGGGCAGACGATGAGCTTTTTAGTGCCGATGCAGCTTTATTGAAGCTTGATTTTAATTCTGTAGCTTCTTTTTGAAAATTCATAAAATCACTTACACTGCTTTGAGATGAATTGTATTTTTGATTGATATAATTTTGCGCGTTAGCTACCTTGTTATTCATTTGCGCAAACACAAAATCATTTACAGACGAAGCCACCTGTGGGCTTAAGCTGGACTTTAGGCTTTGCGCACTGGACATATATTTGAAATAATTAGCTGTACTCATTACATTGTTAATTGCCATATGCTCACCCTCCATCATTTAAAGATAACTTCCCAACATTATTATATCGTCAGCGCAACGCTTTGTCAAGGGAAAAAGTAAAAATTATTTCGTAACTGTGTGTAAAATGCGCAACGCTATCGCCTTATCGGCACTTGCACTCACCGCCATACGCAGCACTGCATCGCTGCGCAAAAAGTCGTTTTTATTTTGCACAGCGCTCTCGGCATTTTGCAAAGCCTTTTCTTGCTCGCTGCAAAAGCTATTGTAGCTTTCTTCTTGCGTAACGTAAGCGCAATTATCGATAATTTCTTTAATTTCCGTGATACTTAACACTTGTTTTAAATTACATATTACGAACAATGCTGCAATATGCTCGCGCGAATAACGCTTTTTAATAGGCGCAGGCAAAAGCTTTTGCTTTACATAATTATTTACCATACTTGGTGTAAGCTCTGTATCATATAAAAATAAATTTTTAAGATGCTTTTGTATAAAAAATATTAATTGGTCCATATATAAATCTATATCAGGCAGCTCCTCCCATCTTGGAAAATGGGTGCTTGTGCTTTCGGTTTTATCCATTTTTACCCCTCCGTTGCGATTTATACCGCAATTTTACTTTTGATAGTCCTATTCAAAGCCTCGTCTTTGCTGTATGCCACTTGAAAATATGTTTTGTACAAGGACAATAACAAGTCAAACTGCTATATAAATATTATACACCTTTTTTACTTGTTTGTATATAATAGTGCTTGACTTGTATATGTTAACGTGGTAATCTAGTGTTGTAAACTAGATGATGTGGAGTGTGTTAGTATGATAAACAAAATAGAAGTATGGGGCGACAGTATCCTCAAGGGAATAATCCTTTCAGATAACGACCGTTATGTATCACTGCGTGATGCGGGCTGTGTAGCATTGGCGGCAAAAGCTTTAAATTTGCCTATAGTAAATCATTCTCATTTTGGTATGACAAGTGAGAAAGGCAAAGAAGTATTACGCCGAGGATTAGAGAAACTTAACGAGTGTGAAGCCGTGCTTATAGGCTTTGGCGGCAACGATATAGATTACGATTGGGAAAAAGTGTCACAAACTCCATTCGATATTCACACTCCGCATACAAGCCCCGAGCGTTTTGAATTGAATGTAGAAGATATGGTGAACACTGCTCGTGCAGACGGGCAAATGCCTATACTTTGCACATTGCCGCCTATTTGCTCAGAGCTATATTGCAAGTGGATAGGGCGCAGAGTGAATAATCCCGAAAACATTATAAAATTTCTCGGCGACACAGAGGCAATTTTTCGCAGCCACTTACAGTATAATAATATAATAGAGTCTGTAGCCGAAAAGCTTAGCTGTCTTATTGTAGATTTGCGTACCCCGTTTTTACAAACGGATTGTTACAGCGATTATCTTTGCTCCGATGGTATTCATCCGAATGCAAAGGGACATATCCTGATGAAAAACGCAATGATTAACTTTGCGCGCAAAGAGCTAAGCCTTTCATAAATGCAATTGTTTAGCCCCGCGAGGGATTATATAGCAACTTGTGCTTTTCAAAACTTTTGCATATCAAAGAAAGTTGCTATAGTATCTTTCACTTGTTTCGGCTCTTGGCATAGTATATAATAGCAGTATAAAATATAGGGAGTGTTATATTTGAAAAAAGTGATATACTGCCTTGCAGTACTGATAATGCTGACGGGCTGTAATGGGGGTAATACTGTGATAAAAACTATATCAAGCGACGATGCTAAAGCGATGATGGATACCCGTACCGATATTACCATTATAGATGTACGTGAACAAAACGAGTACGACAGCGGACATATAAAAAATGCTATACTCTTGCCTCTTGGCAGTATTGAGCAGGAAGCTAAAAAGACATTGCCTGATAAAGCCTCTACTGTGTTACTATATTGCAGAACTGGGCGGCGCAGCGCTTCGGCTGCCAAAAAGCTGGAAGCTCTTGGATATACTGATATCTATGATTTTGGTGGAATTACCGACTGGCAATACGAAATAGAATAGCTTAACGACCGTTATAATCATCAATAAGCGTAAATAAAAACTGCGAACAAAATGTTTTCCATTTTGTTCGCAGTTCTTTTATTGTTTTACCTTTAGCCTTGTAAGCGCTCGTGTAAGCTTTGCTTTTGCAAGCTCTATATCGGCATCGGATTTTGCGTTTGCCAATTTTTCTTCGGCTATTTGCTTTGCCTTTGTAGCTCTGTCGGCATCAATACTTTCCGCCCACTCGAATGTAGTGGCTACTAAACGTACCGTGTCACCTTTGACATTAAGCATACCGCCATTACACGCGGCTTTTCGCACCTTGCCGTCCACTGTAACTCGTGCTTCGCCGCAGCCGATTGCCGTAAGATATTCCGTATGACGCGGTAAAATACACACATCACCGTCTATAGCACGCACTATCAGCCTTTGGGCATCGCCATTATAAAAGGCTCCGTCCGGCGTAACTATCTGTAAATGAAAGGTCGACATAAATTATGCTCCTTTTTAGATAAATAATACTGTGATATTATGCTAAAGTTTTCGCCTTTTCCAGCACATCGTCTATTGTACCTGCAAATAAGAATGCAGATTCCGGTAAATTATCATGCTTGCCCTCTATTATCTCGCGGAAACCGCGGATAGTTTCTTTGAGCGGCACATATTTACCCTGCATACCTGTAAATTGCTCTGCTACGCTGAACGGCTGAGACAAGAAACGCTGAATTTTACGCGCTCTTGATACTGTAAGCTTATCGTCTTCAGATAACTCGTCCATACCCATAATAGCGATAATATCCTGCAATTCTTTGTAACGCTGTAACAGTTTTTGCACGTCACGAGCTACTTTATAATGCTCTTCGCCCACTACGTCCGGTGCAAGTATACGAGAGGAGGACTCTAGTGGATCTACCGCAGGATAAATACCCAATGATGCGATATTACGAGAAAGCACCGTAGTAGCGTCCAAATGCGCAAATGTAGTAGCAGGCGCAGGGTCTGTAAGGTCATCAGCAGGCACATATACCGCCTGTACTGAAGTGATAGAGCCTTTTTTGGTAGACGTAATACGCTCTTGTAAAGCACCCATCTCCGTAGCAAGTGTCGGCTGATATCCAACAGCGGACGGCATACGGCCTAAAAGCGCCGATACTTCGCTTCCTGCTTGTGTAAAGCGGAAGATATTATCTATAAACAACAGCACATCTTGGTTTTCTTTGTCTCTAAAATATTCTGCCATTGTAAGCCCCGACAAAGCAACGCGCATACGTGCGCCCGGTGGTTCATTCATCTGCCCATAAACTAAAGCTGTTTTGCTGATAACTCCGCTTTCGTTCATTTCGTTGTATAAATCGTTGCCCTCACGGGTGCGCTCACCTACACCTGTAAATACAGATAAGCCGCCGTGTTCTGTAGCTACATTATGTATAAGCTCCATAATAAGCACTGTTTTACCTACTCCTGCACCGCCAAACAAGCCTATTTTACCGCCTTTTGCGTAAGGCGCGATAAGGTCTACTACCTTTATACCTGTTTCCAGTATTTCTGTAGTGGATTCCTGCTCATCATAAGCAGGAGCTGCTCTATGAATAGGCCAGCGCTCCATCTCAGGCGGAGCCGGCTTATTATCTACAGGCTCACCTAAAAGATTAAATATTCTGCCAAGTGTATCCATACCTACAGGCACAGTGATAGGGCCGCCTGTATCCTCGGCAGCTACTCCACGTACAAGCCCATCTGTACTGTTCATCGCTATGCAGCGCACTACATTGTCGCCGATATGCTGTGCCACCTCAAGGGTGATTGTTTTGTCGCCATTGTTTACTTTAATGGCATTGTTCAGTGCGGGTAAATGCCCGTCCGCGAACTTGATATCCAGTACAGGTCCAATAATTTGGGTTACTATACCGATGTTTTCCCCAGCCATTGGCATTGCTCCTTCCGATATTTAGATGCAAAAAATAAATGCCGTTTCACTAACAATTACTTCCTGCCACTATTTCTGTGATTTCCTGTGTTATTGCACCTTGCCGCGCTCTATTGTATTTAAGTGATAAATCGTCTATCATTTCGCCTGCGTTTTTGCTTGCCGAGTCCATAGCTGTACGTCTTGCTCCAAGCTCGCTCGCTACGCTTTCGCACAGCGCTCCGTACAATAGCCCACCCACATATTCCGGCGCTACTGCATCAAACACAGCCGTGCAAGATGGCTCATACAGTACTAAATCGGTTGCATTTGATTGCTCACCGCGCTCATAATTCAGCGGCAAAAGCTTTACCGCCGCAGGCGATTGTGACAGCATTGAAACAAAATTAGTATAGCACACAAAAAGCTCGTCAAATTCACATTTTTGAAACTTATTTGCAAGCATTCTTGCCACTGCAAAACAGCCGCTCAGCGATACATCTTCGGCAATTCCATACTCATCACTTACAATAGAAATATTTCTGCGCTGACAATACTCAAGTGCCTTTTTACCTATTGGCAACGCGCATATTTCAGGCTTATTTTGGGATTCTTGCTCAAACATTTTAAATAAATTGGCATTGTATCCGCCTGCAAGCCCTCTATCGCCCGCTATTATTACATAACAAGCACATTTTACTTCACGCTTTGCCACAAATGGAGACTCAAACTCGGTATTGCCGTATGCAATATCAGTTAATGTAGCGTGCAATGCATCAAAATACGGACGGCTTTGCTCTGCGCGTTCTTTTGCTCTGCGCAGCTTGCTCGATGCCACAAGCTCCATTGCTTTAGTTATCTGCATAGTACTCTCTACAGAGCGAATACGCAGCTTAATATCCTTCATAGATGAGGCTGCCATAAGCTTTTCCCCCTCTACAGTGCTTTAGTGAAGCGAACGGTAAAATCAGTAATTGCGCCACGCAGCTTCTCTGTAGTTTCGTCGCTCATTACACCTTTATCACGTATTTCAGCTAAAACATCGCTAAATCTTGCATCTAGCTCTTCGTATAGCTCTAGCTCGTATTCGTGAATTTTATCTACAGGCACATTTACTAAATAATCGTTAATAACGGCAAATATTATGCAAACTTGCTTTTCTACTGCTATAGGCTCGCCGCGATTTTGCTTTAGCACCTCTACTATACGCTCACCTTGTGCCAAACGGCGCTTGGTGTCGGTATCAAGGTCTGAGCCAAACTGCGCAAAGCTCGCAAGCTCTTTATACTGGCTATAAGCAAGCTTTAGTGTACCTGCTACTTTTTTCATTGCCTTTATCTGAGCATTGCCGCCTACACGAGATACGGAAATACCCGGATTTACAGCCGGCATTACTCCTGCGTGAAAAAGCTCACTCTCTAGGAATATTTGACCGTCTGTAATAGATATAACATTGGTAGGAATATACGCAGATACGTCTCCTGCCTGTGTTTCGATAATAGGCAATGCCGTCATACTGCCGCCGCCATATTCCGGAGCTACACGAGCTGCGCGCTCGAGCAAACGGCTATGCAGATAAAATACGTCGCCCGGATATGCTTCACGGCCCGGTGGGCGGCGAATAAGCAAAGACAGTGCGCGGTAAGCTACTGCGTGTTTTGATAAATCGTCGTAAATTATCAAAACATCTTTGCCTTTAGCCATAAAGTACTCGCCCATTGCGCAGCCTGAATATGGCGCAATATATTG
>JAVWEG010000013.1:0-34939 GCA_036641735.1 Oscillospiraceae bacterium | reverse complement strand
ATTTCGCCAGACGCGCCGACAGAGCTGAAAAAACTTTTTGGTTTTGTCTTTTAACCGATATATAGAGCGGGCGCCCGCTTTGTGTATATATTAATTAAGGAGGAATATATTCCTATGAAAAAATTTATGTCCATCGCATTGGTTCTTGCATTAGCTGCGGCTATGTCCGTAACAGCTTTTGCAGCAAAGACAACAGGCAACACAAAAGCCGAAATGAACGCCTTGCTTGATCAAAACGCATCAAAGTATGGTGCTTCGGCTGAGCAACTAGCACTGGCTAAAAACTCTGTTGATGCAATGACAGACGCTGCTGTTGCAAAGATTGACGTTGTTCAGGTGAAAACCGCTGCAGAGCCAACACTTGCCAAAAAAGCGGCAGGTACACTTACAGCTACTGATTTGAAGGCTGCTGAAACTGCAGTTAATGCGGCTCTTGCACCTGCCGGCGTAAGTGTTTCGGTAGAAGGCCTTTCAATTAAAGGCAAAAACATTTACGGTAAGCCAGCTGTTGCTATTTCTGCTGCAGCTTCGAAAACAGGTGAAGCAGTGAAGGTAACTGTTGATCTAGGTGAAAACCCTGATGATGCACCTTTCTATCCAGTTATCAAAAAGACAGGCGCAGATCTTAATATGACCGGCGTTTCAGTTTTAGCTTTTGCTGTTGTTGCAGTGCTTGGCGCAGGCGTTGTAGTAACACGTAAGCTTGGTTTAGCTGAATAATGGCGTTTCGCGTAAAACAAAAACGGCGCGGCAACTGGGCGGGCTTTGTGCTCGTTCCAGTTGCTTTTTCAATAATACTTGCGCTCATTTTGTATTTGGCTCTCGCGCCTACTGTTATGCCGGTGGTAGACCTGTTCAACTTATTTTTAAGCGAAGAAAAGCAGACAAATACAATACCCACAAACCAGTTTCAAGGGCTACATTCGGCACTTGAAAACAATAAAGATGGCATACTACTTTCTGAATTTACCTATCCCGAGGTAGGCGCTTACTACGGTGAGGTAACAATAGAGGGCACTACGCTAAAGACTGACTTGTTGTGGGGCGACTCTAACAAAGAGCTTAATGCGGGAGCCGGCACATATATGGGTGCGTGGCTGCCTGGATTTGATCGAACAGTTTTACTTGCAGGGCATTCAATGACTGCTTTCTATGAATTGGGAGATGCCAAATTAGGAAGCATAATCACGGTTAAAACCTATTATGGAGAGTACCATTATAAAATCACGGATATGCAGGTAAAAGAAGCCACAGATGAAACGGCTTACGATTTTTCACGCACTGATGAAAATATTATCTTATATACTTGTTACCCGTTTCACGGCATCGGATTCACTCCAACAAGGTATTTTGTATACGGCAAATATATTGATGGACCAAAGATTATTGACGATAGTAAAGATTAAGGAGACAGCGCCATGCAGATAAATAAATCCACAGTAAAGCAAATCTTATCAATGGTGCTGTCTCTTATTCTTGCTTTATTCAGCATTATTAGTATTGTAGCTTTTACCGTAAATGTCACTGTATCAAATCCAAGCTATATGAAGGGAAAAGCGCAAACTAGCCATTTTGCAAGCAAAGTTAAACAAGAGCTTGAAGAAACCTATACATCCTATGGGGCAGCAAGCGGATTTACTATAGACGCGTTTGCCGATATATTAAATGAGGATGAAATTGAAGGCGCACTTTTTAAAAATATTGAAAAAATCTATTTCGACACACCTGCACTCGACTACGATGCACTAAATAAACACATTTATGAAACGCTTATAAAAAACGTAGAGGTTCGCGACATTATTATAACAGAGGATATTAAAACAGGTGTGGCACAGCTTGCCGCCGCCTGCGCTACCGATTATATTGATGCTGTATCGCTACCATTTTTAAGCTATGTTTCCTCTATTGTTAACGCGCTTCGTCAAAAATTAAAAATTGTTAATATTTCGCTGATAGTCGCGTTCGTTTTTACTGCTGCGTTTCTTATTATTTTGAATAAAACAAGCCATAGGCTTTTTAAATATTATGCTTATAGTTTCTCTACAGCATTTATTATGTCGGCAATATTACCGATTGCGGTTATATTGTCAGATAAAATATCTTATATTTCAGTCAGACCAATTTCTCTTAATCATTTTGTTGTAGATTATTTAAATGGAATTTTCAAGGTTATGATTAATTGCTCATTTATCTGCCTTATTGCCGCAATTTTATGTATCGTGGCATATTATGTGCTACGTAAAGCAAATTCAAAACGTGCAAAACACAAAGGGTGAAACAGCTTGAATATTTTAGATTTTTATTCGCAGCCTGATGAAAAAATAGAGCCTGATAAAAAAACAGAGTCTCGAAAAGTGGCACAGCAGAAACAGCCGTTGCGAAAGGTGTTGCTGGCTGTTTTTTTTGTGCTACTTATCTTGGTGATTCTGCTTTGCGTAGGGTTATTTGCAACAAAAAAACTTGTTAAAAGCCCAAATCCGCCGTCTTTACCACAAAACTCGCAAATTACACAAAGCGTAAGCGAACAGGTACAGTCTGTGGCACCTGTTGTTTCGTCGCAAGAGCCGTCTGCCCCACCACCTGCTCCACCGCCGCCGGAAATTCCACGTAACGAATGGTATATGACATTAGTTAACAGTGACAATCCTTTGCCGGATGGGTTTGACACGAAAACTGCCCTTCTGGGAGCAGGCTATCATTTTGACGAACGGGCCGTAGATGCACTTAACAATTTATTTGCCGCTGCACAAGCAGATGGTATTAAGCTAAATTTAGTAAGCGGATTTCGTAGCTTTGAACGTCAAAAAGCACTATATGACAATGCGCTTGCGAACTTAAAGCGCAACGGCAAAACAGCAGAGGAAGCCGAGGCAGAAGCTTCGTTCACCGTACAAAAGCCCGGCGAAACCGAACATAATTTAGGGCTTGCCGCCGATATTTTAGCACTTAATTTTCAGCAAAAAATTGCGACATTCGACGAAACGCCGGAGTTTAAATGGCTTTTGGAAAACGCGGCAAAATATGGATTTATCTTGCGTTATCCAAAAGATAAAACAGACATTACGGGCACCGAATACAAACCGTGGCATTACAGATACGTAGGGGAGGAGCAAGCGAAACTTATCACCGAAAGCGGCCTTTGCCTTGAAGAATATCTTGCGCAATAAGGTTTGCTTGGTACTTTTATAATGAAATTTCTTGTATGCTTAGCTAAACACAATGGTTTAGTAATGCTTTTACAGTGGTAGGTATCATCTGCCTTTAAAATGTCGAAAATTCTAAAAAATTAAGCTTTATGCAGCAAAATGGTCACAAAAAAGTGAGGTAGGAGGTACGGCAATGACAATAAAATTATCTAAGTATAAAAAAGATTTTATTATTTTTCTACTTAAAGTATTGAATATCGTTGCCGTTACGTTTCTTTTTCTGTGCGCATGGTATGTTTTATATGCTCACAAAATAGCGTATCCTTTTTTTCAAAAGGGCAATTATTTTGTTGTGCTTATTTTTGCGGTACTTTATGCAACCTTTTCAAAGTTATACGGTGGATATAAGCTGGGGCTTTTACGAGTGTCAGAGCTTATGTATTCGCACTGTATTGCCATTGTTGTGTGTAATATTTTAATGTATGCCATAATTGTGCTTTTAGCACGGGGACTATTAAATCCGATTGGTATATTGTGGGCTTCTGTTTGCCAAATGCTTTGGTGTTGCATTTGGTCAATGTGGGCAAACAAATTCTTTTTTTGCCTGTATAGTCCTCAAAACGCACTATTGATATATGAAAATTCCGATTTTCCGAGCATTATAAAAAATCTTAATAAGGCGCGTTTTATTGTAAAGGATACAATAAGCGTAGAAAATGGTATACAGGTTGTTTATGAAGAGATTGACAAGGTTGACTGCGTGTTTCTTTGTGGGGTGTCTTCAAACTACCGCAATAAAATAATTAAATACTGCATTCAAACAAAAAAGGCGGCATATGTGCGCCCGCATATCAGTGACATCATTATCAGCGGAGCGAAGAGACTTAATTTTGGCGACGTGCCTATGTTGCTTTGTGAAAGTGCGTCTCCAACAGCCTGGTATTTGGTGGTAAAGCGCGTTTTTGACGTAATCGCTTGTGCTTTGGCACTTGTTGTTTTAAGCCCATTTATGCTTTTAACTGCTCTTTTTATAAAGCTTGGCGACGGTGGGCCGGTTTTATTTACTCAGCTGAGAATGACCAAAGATAGAAAAATATTTAAAATATATAAATTTAGAAGTATGAAGGTAGATGCGGACAAAGGTGGTAAGGGTATTGTCACAATGGAAAATGATGACCGCGTTACTCCGATAGGGAAAATTATTCGAATTTGTCGTATTGATGAAATACCTCAATTGATAAATATTTTAAAAGGTGATATGACAATAGTTGGTCCACGTCCGGAGCGCCTTGAAACAATCGCATTATACGAACGGGAAACTCCCGAATTTGCTCTTCGACTACAAGTTACAGCAGGTTTAACAGGTTATGCTCAAATCCACGGTAAGGCTAACACCACCCCCTATGATAAGCTACAAATGGATTTGATGTATATTGCAAATATGAGTGTAATAGAGGACGTAAAAATAATGCTGACAACTGTTAAAATCTTGTTTATGCCGGAGAGTACAGAGGGGTTTGAAAAAGCTGTGGATGAAAAACAAGAACAAGAAATCAGCTGAGTCTTTTAGTAAAACAAGTATAAAAATAATAAATGGTGGGTAAACAATTGAAGATATATAGAGTTTTGTACTTAGTTTTATCCATAATAATCTGTTGTCTAATTTTTTCTTTTTCATCTCAAACAGGTGAGGTTAGCGAAGGATTGAGCCAAAAGGTAACTGACACCGCTGTTGAGGTTATAAATATTGGCAAAGAGCGTGTTAGTCCTGCCCACGAAAGCACTGAATTTCAGCAATTTCACACTCTTGTGCGTAAACTCGCTCATTTTTCTATTTATACAGCACTGGGTTTTAGCGTTTTCGGATTTATAAGTACCTTTGGCTTAGCGCGTTGGGTAGTATTTAAAATTTCTGTAGTGACGTGCTTTGTTTATGCTTGCTCCGACGAATTTCATCAAAGCTTTATTTCAGGGCGTGGCCCGACATTTTTCGATGTTTCTATCGACGCTCTAGGTGCGATTTTAGGTATTGCTATTATATTTATTGCACAGTACATTATTGAAAAGCGTAAAAAAAGAGCATAATATTACAGTGTCCGCAACCGAGAGATTGAAATATTTTATGCGATATGCTTCACCTAAACTCAACATCGGTCAGAACATTAAAATATTTGTTTAACTAATGAAATACAAAATCACAAAAGACTGAAAAAGCATTTTTAATCTTTAAAAATCTGTGCCTAGATACGTGATAGGTTGAATTTTACGCTTGAGGTACGAGGATAAAATTTACAAACAAATTACTCACTTGAACAGCGTAGATACGTGTTATCTATGCTGTTTTGCTTTGCGTAATTTATTTTACAGCTCGAAAAGATTGTTTTGTTATTTTATCAAACAGTATGTCGTCATTTTTGCTTAATGCGCGAACATATCCGTCGAATTTATCCGTTTCCCTGTATTATTAGTGTCATCATTTTCTCGTATTTTGTGATATGAACTTTTTTGGTCGTTTTCAGGTACGTAAATTTTATATTGCGTTATAATGTATTAATAAATTTAGCAAATGAGCGAATTTGTATTCATTGCAAAATCTTTATACTTTTTTTATAAATATCTTTTATTATTGTGTTATTACAAAGAAAAGAGGATTTTTATGGAAAGTATTTTAGCTACAAAAGAGCTGTGTAAAAGCTTCAAAAAGCAAAAGGCAAATGACAATATTTCAATTACTGTTAGAAAAAACAGTATATACGGATTGCTCGGGCCTAATGGTGCAGGCAAATCTACATTGCTAAAGATGATAACAGGAATGATAAGTCCATCATCGGGTGAAATTTATTTTAACGGAAAACTTTGGAAGAGAACGGATTTGCTTAATATTGGTGCGTTAATAGAAAGCCCTCCGATTTATGAAAATTTAACTGCATTTGAAAATCTAAAAGTTAGAGCGTTACTTTATAATTTACCGAATAGCAGAATTGAAAAAGTGCTTGAAACAGTAGCTCTCACAAACACAGGAAAGAAAAAGGCAGGGCAGTTTTCAATGGGTATGAAGCAAAGATTGGGAATTGCATTGGCGCTTTTAAATAATCCGACACTGCTCATTTTAGACGAACCTACAAACGGGCTTGATCCTATTGGTATACAAGATTTAAGAGAGCTTATATTGTCGTTCCCTCAAAAAGGCATAACTGTAATTTTATCAAGTCATCTTTTATCCGAGGTAGAACAAATAGCGGAAGATATCGGTATTATTGTTAACGGAAAGCTTTGGTACGAAGATACAATTCATAAAAACGAAGATTTAGAAAGCCTTTTTATGGAGATTGTGAAAAAATCGGGTGCAGATAATGTTTAATTATTTAAAAGCGGAATTTTTAAAACAAAAACATCTCTTCATTTTAAAATTACTATGGATAGCCCCATTAATTACCGTTATATTGCCAATTGTTCTTATGGGTGGAAATTATTTTGTGGAGGGCGCGTTTAACTGGTGGTACACTATGATTTTACCTTGTACGCTTGCTATGATGATAGCATTTACTACTTCCACCGAGAAAAAATATAATCGACATAGTTTATTCGCTGTTTGCGTATACAAAAAGAATTTATGGATATCACGAATTTTAATGTTAACTATTATACTGCTGTTTGTAAATCTGATTTTTTTCGCTTTTATGATAGCTTCCTGCGCGTTTTTTGGCATTTATGTACCTTTTGGTAGTAGCTTTACAGCGTGCATTGTATTGTTTTTAACGTTTGCTTGGCAAATTCCCGTATTTATATTTATTAGTGAAAAACTGGGCTCATTTTTCTCAATTATAATTAGTTTTAGTTTAAATTTAGGCTTTGGTATTTTATTTGCACCAACGAAGCTTTGGTATGTACCTTTTGCTATTCCTGCAAGATTAATGTGTCCTATTATTAAGGTATTGCCAAATGGCTTACCGCTTGAAGTAGGGAATAGCTTAAGTAACAGCTCTGTTGTTTTTATTGGTATTATCATTACAGCGGCATTGTATATAATTTTTTCTTTTATCACTACAGTATGGTTTAGCCGCAAAGAGGTGATATAAATGAATTTATATGCTAATTTAAAATCCGATTTATATAAGTTTTTTCACACTCCGCTGTGGATTATACATTTAATTGTTCCTTTTGTGGGAGCAGCTTTGTTTTTATGGTGCTATTCTGTTTTATCGTGGGACGAAACAACCAAGCTTGCCGCATACATACAAATACTGTCTGTTACATTTCCTGTTTTAATCGGAATAATCATATCTATGCTCACAGAAGAGGAGCAAGGAGCAGGAGATTTCCAGTTGCTTTTATCTGCGCCAAGTGCAAAATATATTGCACATATCAGTAAAATTATCGTACTTCTTATATTTGGGTTTGTTTCCTCATTGCTTGCCTTAGTATTGTTTGGCATAGGCTTTATAAAAATGGGATATGTTATATTTAATATTACCTTTTATGTTAAAGTAGGCTGTTTGCTGTTTTTCAGTGTTTTGCCAATATATTTAATACAATATATTATCGGTTTTATTAAAGGAAAAGGGTATGGCATTAGTCTTGGCATATTAGGAGGCCTAGTTTCGGCATTGCTGTTAACAGGGCTTGGCGACGGTATTTGGTGGATGCTGCCGTGGGGGATTGTGGCTAGATTTTCCGAAACATTGCTGGTATCTGACTTAGCAAATATTGAATTTTTACATTATAGTGGTATTATAACAAGTATAGTGTTTATTTTATTGTTTTTTGCAGTTTTTTCTTTGCTGATATTTTGGATATTTCGTAAGTGGGAAGGCAGAAAATCGCAAGAATAAAGGAGATATTAAATGCCTCGAATTATTGTTATAGATGATGATATTGCAATTTGCAAAATGATAAAGACTGCACTTACAAGGGACGGTCATATTGTTACTACTAAAAACAGTGCGGTTTCAGTGTCGGAAAAAGATTTTAAAAACGCAGATTTAATTATCCTTGATATTATGATGCCTATAGTTGACGGCATAACCTTTTGCAGAGAAAACAGAAAAATTATCGATTGCCCCATTTTGTTTTTAACGGCTAAAACGATGGAAAATGATATTGTCGACGGCTTTTTGGCAGGTGGCGATGATTATATCAAAAAGCCATTTAGCATTACAGAGCTTAGGGCGCGAGTTAATGCACATATTCGCAGGGAGCATAGAGATAAGCACCAAAGCTTAATTTTAGAAAATTGTGTTTTTGATTTAGCAGAGAAAACGATAACCGTTAAAAACATTTTAATTGCTTTTACAAAAAGTGAATATGAAATTTGTGAATTACTCGCGAGAAACAAAAGACAAATTTTTTCTCTTGAAAGCATTTTAGAAAAGGTTTTTGGATTTAATTCCGAAAGTGATGTTTCCTCTATTCGTGTTCATATTAAAAACATCAGGAACAAATTCAGTAGCGTAATGGAGTGTCCGATAGAAACAGTTTGGGGAGTTGGATATAAATGGAAATAAAAAAGAAAAAAGCAATTTCTATATTCAAACTGTTTTTAAATCATATTATAGGCCTTTCCGCTGCCATAATAGCCCTAATTATTACTATGATTATTCTGGCTTCCGCTTGTTTAAAAAGCGGTATTGTTTTGCCGGCAAATTATGCGGATATTAAATTAAATGAAATAGATAACGCTTTACGTGAAAATTTTGATAAGAGCAAAGTGCCGCCATATTGCAGTTATATTGTAATAGACGAAAAAATTGGAATTATTGACAAAGATATGAGTGAAACCGATATAAAAAAAACAAAGTCATTTTTGTTAAATGGCACTAAATCATATTCTGAAGCTTATAAGATAATAAAACAGACAAATGAAAATAAAATTGTAATTAAATATGATATTCTTGCGCATTTTTCTAATGCTTACTTGAATAGATTTATTCCTTATCCCGAAGCGATATTTCTATTCGTCCTTTTAGGTTTGATTGTTTTATTTACCATCGTTACAGCATCCAAGTTCAGCAAAAAATTAAAGCTGAGTTTAATTCCTATTATTACAGCTACCGAAAAGATAGAAGCACAAGACTTGGATTTTGAAATGAAGCCTACAAAAATTATGGAATTTAATACGTCTTTAGCGGCAATTGATAAGCTTAAAATAGCTTTAACAGTTTCGTTAAACGAGCAATGGAATAAAGAACAGCAGCTAAAAGCGCAGCTTTCGGCACTTGCTCACGATATTAAAACACCATTAACAGTGATAAAAGGCAATGCTGAGTTATTGGCAGAAGAAGAGAGTGTAAAAGAAAACAGGGAATTACTTTCATATATTATGACAAATTCCGATACAATTGAAAAGTATTTGGAATTGTTAATGGGTGTTGTTAATGATGGCGCTTTAGCATTTAATAGGGAGCAGATAGATTTAAATGATTTTACAAACGAAATTACGAGCTTTGCACTGCCGCTTTGCAAAAGCAAAGGAATAAATATTAATCTGAAAAATTGCGCAAAAGGCAATTCCATTTATATAGATAAAGAAATTGCGAAACGTGCCATTATCAATATTATAGATAATGCGGTGCGCTATTCCTGTAAAAACAGTAATATTGATATCATTGTAAGAGATAGTGAAAGCTATACAGTATTTGAAATTAGCGATTGCGGAGCAGGATTTTCCTCGGAAAGCCTAAAAAAGGCGACTCAAGATTTTTTCACGCAAGACGCTTCAAGAGCAGATAAACATTACGGCTTAGGATTGAGCTTTGCAAAAAAAAGTAGCGGAAATGCACGGGGGAGCATTGATGATTGAAAATAAATCCAAAGAACAAGGAGCGCAAGTTTCAATCAGCTTTGCAAAAACCTTTTAAATATAGCAGCTTGACTTATTATTGTCCTTGTACGCAATTTTTTATCAAGCTGCATACAGCAAAACGAGGCTTTGAGTAGAACAATTAAAAGCAGTGCAAATTTGCCTTTTGGCATATTCGCACTGCTTTTGCGTTTAGCATTATTAAATATATATTGTAATATTTAAAACAGCTTTTTTATAACTTTACCATTCTATAACCAACGCCTACGTGGGTTTGAATATATTTGGGTGAAGTAGCCTCAGGCTCAAGCTTTTTACGAAGCGTTGCCATAAATACTCGTAAGGAGGCAACATCATTATCCCAAGCGTTTCCCCAAATTTCTCGCGTGATATAAGTATGAGTAAGCACTTTGCCTACGTTTTTGGAAAGCAGACAGAGCAGTTTATACTCAATTGGCGTTAAATGCAGCTCTTGTCCGTGCATATATGCGCAGCCAGCGGCATAGTCCACCTTTAAATCTCCGCTTGTAAATTCCGTGTTTGTGCCGCCCTCGGCATTTTGCGTATAGTTTAGCCTACGCATTGTTACTCGTAGCCTAGCCAGTAGCTCCTCTACGGAAAACGGCTTGGTTAAATAATCGTCAGCACCGGCATCTAATGCATCTATTTTATCGGTGTCCTCGCTTCGCGCACTGATTACAATAATTGGCATTGTTGACCAAGTGCGAATTTTTTTTATAATGTCTACACCGTCCATATCGGGCAGCCCTAAATCAAGCAGTACAACATTGGGATTGTGTGAAACAGCCTCTAATATTGCAGCTTCTCCCGTATTGGCTGTATGATATTTATAATCGTGCGTTTCAAGAGTGGTTGCGATTAAATTACGTACGGCAGAATCATCTTCTACCACTAAAATAAGCGGTTTATTCATATATTTTCACCTCTTCATACGGTAGCGTAAAGCTGAAAATTGTTCCTTGCGGCTTGTTATCCGAAGCGGTTATTTCGCCGCTGTGTGCCATTACAATTGATTTGCAAAGCGCTAAGCCTAAGCCCATTCCACGTCGGCTGTCGGCAACCTTTGTATTAGCAGTATAAAACATCTCAAAAATATGTTCCTTTGCTTCCTGTGACAAGCCATTGCCATTATCTGATATTTGAGTTAAAACCTTGTCACCTTGCTTTGATACCGATATGATAATTTCGGAACCAACAGGTGTGTATTTGATAGCATTGTCTACAATATTTATAATTACTTGAACAATAAGCCTAACGTCCATTTTTGCCATAATTAAGTCATTTGCGGACTGTACCGTTATTTTATGTTCCACGCTGTTTCTATTAATATGCTGTAACGCTTCATCAATTACCTCGCTCATAAGCTCCGCTGTCATATGCAAATTCATACTGCCGTCCTCTAAGCGAGTTACCGAAAGCAAGTTTTCCACAAGATTTATAAGCCATAAAGAGTCGTCGTAAATATCTGTGTAAAGCTTGTTTTTTCTAGTTTCGTCTATGGATTTTCCACTTGCAAGCAGTATTCCCGCATTGCCTGAAATAGAGGTGAGCGGTGTTCTTAAATCGTGAGAGATTGAGCGCAATAAATTCGCTCTGAGCTGTTCGTTTTTAGCAATAATTGCTGCTTGCTCACGCTCTTTTATAGCCTTTTCATTTTCGAGCGCAAGCCCACATTCGCCTAAAATAGAAAGCATTATACTGTTTTCGAACGAATCAAGGGGAGTGTGATTTATTACAATTCCTACAACGCCATAAACCGTGTCGTTTGCTCTTACTGCAAGATAGAGGCATTTTGCACTGCCAAGTGTATTAGTGGTAGCTCCTGCGTGCTTGTTGTTCTTGTAAACCCACGCTGCAACAGCTTTTTCGTTTGCGCTCACATAGTTTTCCGATTGCGTATCTTCGTCCGATTTAAAAACAAGCGGCTCTGAAAGCTCTTTGTTTTCCACAAGATAAAATGAAATGCTTCGTGACAGCAATTTTGTAAGCTGATTTGCGGTAATTGAAACAATTTCCGATTTAAGCCTGCCTTTTTGTAATAGCTGATTAGTCTCTAACAATATTTTGGTGCGATAGGCAGTTTCGGCAGATTGCCTTGCGTGCTGTTTTATTTTTACAGCTAAAGTACTTGTGATAAATGCCGAAACAAACATAATAAGAAATGTTGCGGGGTAGCCTGCATCATAGGCGTTAAACGAAAATTTTGGCACGGTAAAGAAAAAATTAAACGTTAATACACTAATAATAGAGGAAATTAAACTATATCCGCGTTGAGTGGTGATGATTGCGGTGATGAGTACACTTAAAATATAAACTGTTATAATGTTGGCTTCTGAAAATCCAAAGCTTGAAAAAACAAATCCTAGAGCAGTTGCCAATACTAACATTATAGCACTTTTTATTATATCTGAAAGTACGAATTTAAGCTGTTTTTTTGCTTTTGCAGGCTTGTAGCTCGGAATTGCTTTATCAGGAATAATATAAATATCCAAATTGGGTGCAGTGGCGGACAGCTTTTCAGTAAGGGAAGATGTACCAAAAAAATATTTTCGCTTTGCATTATTGCGCCCAAGTACTATTTTAGAAACACCGGATACCCTTGCAAATTCTGAAATTTGTAATGGTATATCATCGCCGCAAACGGTTTCTATAGTCGCGCCTAATTGCTCCGCTAAATGGATATTCTTTCGCAGTCGGTTTTTATTTTCTTCACTCATTACCGTAAAATCGGAGGTTTCCACAAAAAGCGCGGTAAATTTGCCCCTGAAAGCATTTGCCATACGTGCCGCAGTGCGAATAATTTTTTGGTTTGTTGGGGAAGATGACAAGCAAACCAAAATATGTTCATCTGTATAATAGTCGTTTCCTGTACTGCCTCTAACTTTTTCCGACATCTTGTTTATGCGGTCAGCACAGCGGCGCAATGCGATTTCACGCAGTGCAACGAGATTTTTTACATCGAAAAAATTTTGAAGTGCTTTTTGAGCTTGAGTTTCTTTATATATTTTACCTGAGTGAAGGCGCTCTATCAGCTCATCAGGTTCTATATCAACAAGCTCTACTTGGTCTGCATTATCAAACACAGTATCGGGTATTCGCTCGTGTACAGTAATGCCTGTAATTGCCGCTACAACGTCGTTTAAGCTTTCTATATGCTGCACATTAACAGTGGTGTATACGTCAATACCTGCGGTGAGTAATTCGGCAATATCTTGATATCGCTTTGCGTGACGACATTCAGATGAATTGGTATGCGCAAGCTCATCTACTAAAATAAGCTTGGGCTTGCGTTTTATTGCACCATCTAAATCAAATTCATTTAATACAATTCCCTTGTGGCATACAGTGAAATTAGGTAGCTTTTCCAAGCTGTCCAGCAGTGCGATTGTTGCAGGTCTTGTGTGAGGCTCCACATATCCTACAATCACATCTATACTATGCTTTTGTGCTGCACGAGCAGCTTTTAACATAGCATAGGTTTTGCCCACTCCTGCCGCGTAACCGAAAAATATTTTTAAATGCCCTCGGTTTTGTACATTATCATCTATTTTAATTTGCTTTAACAATTCGTCGGGATTTTGTCTTTTCTCCTCCACTGCTTCGCCCCTCTCTCAGATTTTCATTATACTACAAAATACCGTCAATCATCAAATTTATTTTAAGAACATTCACTGTTTCTTCGCCAAATATACCAAAGAGCTTTCCCGTAGTACATTTTTGGATAATTGCATTTATGTCGCTCTCTGATTTGTTGTTAGCCTTTGCCAATCTTGCCACTTGATAATCAGCAGCAGCTGCCTTTGAGATATGCGGGTCCAGCCCACTGCCGGAGCAGGTTACTAAATCCACGGGAATTGCCGCTTCTTTCATATCGGGATTAGCGGCTTTTATCATTTCTACTCTTTTTGCCACTATTTTTTCATATTCTTCGCTTGCAGGGCTTAGATTAGACGGCGCAGCATACATAAGACGTTTTCCATTTTCATCTTTAAATGTTGATAAATCCAAATTCATAATGCGCCCCCACATATGAGATAAATCGGTATAATGCTGTGCGAGTAATTCACTGCCGTATTTTTTGCTGTTTACTTCAATTATGCTTCCGTTTGCTTTTTCACGAAAAGCGAGCTGCGCAAATCCTGTAATAATAGAGGTGTAAATCACACCGCATATTACAGTAAATATTAACAAAAGCATTGCGGCACGAGGTAAAACAGATTTTATTGTTTTCATAAAATTTCCTTTCGTAAAACTATACTACGTTTATTAAAACAAGCAGTATATCAATAAGCTTTATAAATATAAACGGTGCAATAAGCCCACCCACACCATATATTAAAAGATTTTGTACAAGTAGCTTTTCTGCTGAAACTTCGCGGTATTTTACACCTTTTAAGGCAAGGGGAATAAGTGCTACAATAATAAGCGCGTTATATATAATTGCAGACAAAACCGCGCTTTGCGGAGAATGTAATCCCATTATATTTAAAGCTGAAAGCTGAGGATAAAGCCCAATAAAAAGGGCAGGAATAATTGCAAAATATTTTGCCAAATCGTTTGCAATTGAAAACGTGGTTAAGCTGCCCCTTGTCATTAAAAGCTGCTTGCCAATGCGTACAATGTCTATAAGCTTTGTAGGAGAAGAATCAAGGTCTACCATATTTCCTGCCTCTTTTGCCGCTTGTGTGCCTGTGTTCATAGCAACGGCAACATCTGCCTGCGCAAGAGCAGGAGCGTCATTTGTACCATCACCTGTCATTGCCACAAGATGCCCTTGTGCCTGAAAATTTCTTATCATTGTAAGCTTTGCCTCGGGAGTGGCTTCGGCAAGAAAATCGTCGACTCCTGCTTCCGCTGCAATCGCCGCCGCGGTAAGAGGATTGTCGCCCGTAATCATAATGGTTTTTATGCCCATTTTGCGCAAGTCTGCAAATTTTTCTTGTACGCCTTGCTTTATTATATCTTTAAGATGAATTACACCTAAAATTTTATGGTTTTTCGCAACGACAAGCGGTGTGCCGCCCTGATTTGATACAGACTTTACTGCATCATCACATTCTTTACTATAAATACCGCCATTTGCTGATACATAATCTTTTACAGAGTCCGCAGCGCCCTTGCGTATGGAATTGTTTTCAAAATCCACTCCACTCATACGAGTTGTTGCTGTAAATGGAATAAATGTCATTCCTTTGTCCGAAAGGCTTCTGCCGCGAATGTTAAATTTTTCTTTTGCCAATACCACAACGCTTCTTCCCTCAGGTGTTTCATCGGCAAGAGAGGAAAGCTGAGCGGCATCGGCAAGCTCTTTTTCAGCTACTCCGTCTACTGCAATAAAAGCTGCCGCCTGACGATTTCCAAGTGTGATTGTACCTGTTTTATCAAGCATCAAAATATCTACATCACCAGCCGCTTCTATTGCTCTTCCGCTCATTGCAAGCACATTTGCTTGGTTTAATCTGCTCATACCTGCAATTCCGATTGCGGAAAGAAGTGCGCCGATAGTGGTGGGGGCAAGACAAACAAGTAATGCTACAAGGGTAGTAACAGAAGTAGGATTAATAACATCGGCAAGCTTTGCGGAAAAAGCCGAATAGGTATAAAGTGACATTGTAACTAAGATAAAAATAATAGACAGTGCCACAAGAAAGATTTGCAGTGCAATTTCGTTCGGCGTTTTTTTGCGTGAAGCGCCCTCTACCATAGCAATCATTTTATCTAAAAAGCTTTCGCCTACTTCACTTGTAACTTGTATAATAATCCAATCGGAAAGAACGGTGGTGCCGCCTGTAACGGCGCTTCTGTCACCGCCGCTTTCGCGGATGACGGGAGCAGATTCACCTGTAATTGCACTTTCGTCCACAGAAGCAGCGCCGTCAATTACTTCACCGTCTGCGGGTATTTGTTCGCCTGCTTTCACTATTACGATATTGCCTTTTTTAAGCAATGCCGAAGAAATATTTAAAACAGCATTTTTTTCTTCAATAGAGGGAATAAGGTGTGCCTCTACATCTTTTTTTGCGGCACGAAGCGAATCCGCTTGCGCTTTGCCTCTGCCCTCGGCAATAGCTTCGGCAAAATTTGCAAATATTACGGTGAACCACAAAATTACAGCAATGGCAAAGGTGTACCAAATGCTCACATCACGCAGACCAAATAATGCCGCTATCCACAAAATGCTCGTTAAAATCGCAGATATATATACTAAAAGCATTACAGGATTTTTACTTTGGTTTTTTGGACTTAATTTTATAAACGAATCTTTTATTGCTCTTAAAAACATTTTCTTATCAACAAACTTAGTTTTAGTAAACATTAATCTCTCTCTTTTCTCTTGTTATACTCATCTAATTCTAAAACGCTTGGATTAGCTTGCGAGGATTTTTATTTCACAGCGGCCGCATTAGGGTTCGTGAATACTTTGTGTATTCACGGTTCATAATGTGGTTGCTGTGGGATAAAAATACAAAAGCTAACGAGTGTTTTAGAGTTGGATGAGTATTAACCTATACTTTTTAAAAACTCGGCAATTGGCCCTAATGCAAGCGCAGGCAAAAAGCTTAATGCACCAATCAGTAAAACTACAAATATAAGTAAAAATACAAACAGTCCGTTTGTGGTGGAAAGTGTGCCGGCTGTTACTGCAATTTTCTTTTTACTTGCAAGATTTCCTGCAATAAAAAGTGTACCTGCCATTGGAACAAATCTAGCAAATAGCATTGAAATTGCAAGCGTTATATTGATAAATACAGTGTTTGCGTTAAAGCCTGCAAATGCAGAGCCGTTATTGCCTCCTGCTGAGGTGTAGGTGTATAAAAGCTCTGAAAATCCGTGCGCTCCGCTGTTATGCAAGCTTTGTGCTACTTGAGGTACAGCCGCTGCAATGCCGCTGCCTACCAAAATGGCAACAGGGGTAGCAAGGCATAATATAACCGCCCATTTCATCTCAAAGGGTTCAATTTTTTTACCCAAAAATTCGGGCGTTCTCCCCACCATAAGCCCTGCGATAAATACCGTTAAAATAGCAAAACCGAGCATACCATAAAGTCCGCAGCCCACTCCTCCGAAAATTACTTCGCCAAGCTGCATTTGCAACATAGCCATCATACCGCCAAGCGGTGTAAAGCTGTCGTGCATAGAGTTTACAGAACCGTTAGATGCCGCTGTAGTAAATGCCGCCCAAGTAGAAGAAGCTGCAATGCCAAAGCGCGCCTCCTTGCCCTCCATATTACCACCCGATTGATTAATATTGGATATGTCAACAGCGCCGTTTTGCGCTAATTGAGGAGTGGCAATCTGTTCGTTTATTGCGATAACGCTAAGAGCGACACAAAGACATATAAACATCGCCATAAAAATAGCAATACCTTGCTTTTGGTTTTTTACGTTTTTGCCAAAAGTAAAACACAATGCCATAGGTATCAATAAAATAGAAAGCATTTCTATCATATTAGTAAAAGGATTTGGATTTTCAAAAGGGTGAGCTGAGTTAGTGCCAAAAAATCCACCTCCGTTTGTACCCGATTGCTTTATTGCTATTTGACCGGCAGCAGCGCCTAATGGCACAAATTGCTCTGTAACAATTTCAGCGTTTGCAATAATTTGTCCGTTTACAGTAACAGTATTTGTATTAATGTCAATCACTGCATTCTCAATAATATCGCCGTTTTGTGTGACGGCGATAGGCTCTAGCAGCAAAACTTTTTCACCTGCTTTTAAAGACTGTACTACACCACCGCCTACAAGACAAAGCGAGATTACGATATTAATAGGCAAAAGTATATATAAAATAATTCTTGTAATATCCACCCAAAAGCTGCCAAGACCATCGGATTTTATTCTGATAAATCCGCGGATAAGTGCAAATAATACGGCTATTCCCACTGCCGCTGAAACGAAATTTTGTACGGTAAGCCCTAAGCTTTGTGTAAGATAGCTTAAAGTACTTTCGCCGCTGTAGGACTGCCAGTTAGTATTGGTGACAAAGCTAGATGCTGTATTAAATGCCAAATCCCATTTTACAGCGCCTAAATGCTGAGAATTTAGGGGTAATACACCTTGCAAAAGCTGTAATAAAAACACAAAGACAAAGCTTATTCCCGAAAAAGCCAAAACGCTGACAAGATATTTTTTACAGGTCATTTCTTCGCCTGCTTTTACTTTAAGTACCTTATATATTGCGTTTTCACAAGGCACAAGTACTTTTGTAAAAATTGTTTTTTCACCGTTCATCACTTTGGCAATATATAATCCAAGCGGAACTGCGAATACAACTAATATTAAAAGATAAAGTACGTACTGAAAAATTGTTTGAGTCATTGCTTATCACCTCGTAGTAAAATTACAACATAATAGATTAAAAGTACAAACCCTGTTATCCCAATTGCCCAAATTAAAATAGACATAATGTCTTTCCTCCTGTTTCTTTATGCTAAGCCTAACACCTTTTATTCAAAGACGGCATTAATATACTTAATAAAAGCATTAAGATTGTATAAAGATTAAAACCAAGACATTATCAGCGCAATTGGTAATATTGCTGCATATGCGCAAAAAAACACCGCTGCGAGTATAATTATAGGTAGACAAAAGAAGAAAACAAGTAAGCCTTGTGCAGGGTGATTGTTAAGAAATTGCTGAAGCTTTATTTGCGCCTTTTTTTCTTTTTTAATAATTGCAGTAAACATTTTAACCCCTCCTATGTCTACATTATGCAATTTATTATATTAAAAAGGTAAAAGGCTTAGCGTTTTCACATTAAGGCTTAGTAAAGATTATATTTCTTTTGTTTAGTATAGTATGCTCTTGGATTTATCAGCTTAATTCTGCCGTAAATTTAGAATGAAGACAACATCATAATAGAAAAAAGCATCTTCAGCTTAAAATCTTTTAGCTGAAGATGCTTTTTCAAATTTTGAATATGAGATATAAATAAAATGTTGCGGAATACTGCTATAGCAATGCAGCTATTTTTTTACGCAAATTTAAAAAATATTGCGCATCTTGTGGGTAATGTTTAAATGTGATTTCTATACGCCCATTATCGGTAAGCATATCCATTACGGTTTTGCGGTTTGTTTTAGCTTCAAGCAAGGTTAATGCGCGTAAATCAAACAATGCCTCTCGTAACACCATACCTCTGATAGATTCAAGAGCTGTACCGTCCTGTGCAGGATATACAAGAAAAGGGTCTCCGCTCGGAAAAGCCTCGCCTGCATCAGTAATTTCAAACGGATTAATATGCTTTACAGAACGCTGCGAATTATAAAAATTAAAGCCCCAATGTAAAAACCCTTCTATCTTGTAAATATACATCAGTACGCCTAATACGCGATTGCGCGCACTTGGCATAGCCATAAATCGATTGCAAACGTCAATAGCTTGCACAGTGCAGTAGTAGGTCCATAGCCCCGAAATCTTTGCATCAATAAATGGATCTATATGGTCGACACAAACTATGGGCATATCCACAAGCCCCTCTTTGTAAAAATCGTAGCTACTTAATGTGTCAATGATTTTGCAGCCTTTAAGTTGTGCTTCCACTTGCTTTTTGGCAGATGAATAGCTTGCTTTTACATCAGCGGTAGGCTCGTCTGAAATGTGAAACCAAACGTTTTCCAACATATTTTCTTTTTTCAAAAAGCTTTGCAAAGCGGGTAAAAATTGTTGTAAAAAGCAAGGATATTCGCCTTCATTCGCAGCTGTATGCCAGCCGAACATTTTTATTTCAATGCCGTTTTCGTCACTCGCGATAATTTTTGGCGCAAAACCGGCACCCCATTGCGTAAACAAATGTGACATTTCAAGGTTCTGAATATTATTTTTGTGGCATAATGTTATCCAGCGATGCAGCTTTTGAAAATCAAATTCATATTTTTCACCAAGCTTTGTTACACCTATAAGCTGTATTGTGGTGCGCTCTTCACCTTTTGCGGTGTCTAAAGGTGGAGTAAATAGAGGTGTGAGCAAAAGATTTACGCTATGCCTTGCGGCAGATGCCATAAAATTGTCTATAATGCGCCAATGCTCCTCGCTGAAAACAGGTACTTTATAATAATCGGCAAGGCAATCAGCGTGAAACCATTCAGTATGATATATTGTTTGCGAAGGTAAAGCATAATTAAGCACGTTTAATTCTAAGGATTTTTCGTATAAAATATTGTTTTTTGTATCTAGTACAGAAAGAGAAATTTTGCGTTTCTTTCCTTTATCTTTTTGGCTTGGTACAGCCTCAATCCAAAGGGCACGCCATTGCATAGGCACTGCTTTAAGCATTGTGTCTGCGCTGTGCGGCACTAATAAATCAGGTAAAAGCCCGGGCTCGGTAGTCAGATAATTATTGTCCCAGGTACCGTGGCACGGTAATGCTGATGGCACCAGCTCCACGCGACGTGTAGATATTTCGCCATCAAAATCCGTAGAAATATCTACACGAAAGCAACAATCGCTTTCGCCAAAATCATCGTTTTCGCAAGTGTATGCAAGCTGAAACGAATAACTTTCGCCAAGAAAAACAGCATTACTATTGCTTATTTCACGAGGTGTACGTTTAGGTAAAACCTTTTCGAGGCTATCTGTTAAAGCAAATAAATATTTCGTCATAATTTTTATCCTTTTATTCCGCTGAGAGCAATACCCTCAACAAATTGTTTTTGTAAAAAAATATATAAGATAAACGGAGGTAAAAATGTAAGAGTGGCACCTGCCATAACAAGGCCGTAATTAGTAGCATAATTACCTTGTAACGATGAAAGAGCAAGGGTAAGTGTGTTCATACTTTGTTTGGTGATGGAAATAAGAGGCCAAACAAAATCGTTCCAAGACGAAATAAATGTAAACACGGTAAGAGATACAAGCACGGGTTTTACAAGCGGCATTACTATGCGAAAGAACATACGAAGCTCGCCGCAGCCGTCTATGCGAGCAGCCTCAAGCAAATCATCAGGGATGCTCTCCATAAATTGTTTTACCAAAAATACGCCAAATGCGTTGATAATGGGTAAAAACAATGCAGGATACGTGTTTGATATGCCAAGCGTGCGAATAATTACACTCATCGGCACTAATATTACTTGCGATGGTATCATTAACGTAGCTAAATAAATCCAAAAAATAAATTCCTTACCGGCAAATTTCTTTTTGGCAAAACCATAAGCTGCAAGTGAGCTTATTAGACAGTTTAATACGCACGCAAATATTACTACAATAATGCTGTTTGTAAAATAACGCGCAAAATCATAATTTTTAAATATAGTAATATAGTTTTTAAAATTAAGACCTGCTAAATCCAAATTTAAATCCATAGAATAAGTTTGGCGCAATGATGTAATGAGCATATACGCAAATGGAAAAATAGCAAGCATAGTAGGAATTAAGAGCAAAGCGCCGATAACAAGTGATTTTACATTTGCTTTTTTCATTTGTCACATACCTCCTTTTTCTCACGGAATGCAAATTTTTGCAAGGCGGATACAATCAATACCAATATCAGCAGCACCACAGAAATGGCGCTTGCATATCCCATTTTATATTGTTTAAACGCATTTTGATATATGGTAAGTACCATAGTTAAAGTGCTACGTCCGGGGCCGCCGCCTGTCATTGTGTATACAAGGTCAAATACTTGGAAGCTCCATATGGTGCCAAGAGTAACTACAAGATATGTAATAGGTTTTAGGCTAGGTAAAGTGATAAACCAAAGCTGCTGCCAATGCGTAGCGCCGTCCACTTCAGCCGCTTCGTAATAGCTGCGTGGAATATCCATTATACCTGCATAAAATATTACAAGAAAGTAGCCTGCGTTTTTCCATATAGATACAACACAAATGCTTATCATTGCAAGCTTTTGCTCGCCAAGCCAATTAAGCCCTGTAATATTAAAAAGTGATAAAAAATTATTGATTATACCGTTTTCAGTAGCAAGTAAAAACTTCCATACAGTGCCTACTAAAATCATAGAGCTTATCACAGGTATAAATAGCGCACTTTTAACAAATCCACCAAATTTACCTCTAAAGCGAGATGCAAGTACATCTGCCAATACTAGCGCGAGTACAGTTTGTACAGGAACAACAAGTGCAGTGTATACAATAGTATTTATCACACTGGATTTGAAAAACGAATCATTTAATAAATGTGCGTAGTTGCTAAAGCCTATAAATTGTGCGGGCTGAAGTACATTGTATTTTGTAAAGCTGTAAAAGCCTGTCATAAAAAGTGGTATTATAGAAAACAGCAATATCAATATAAAGCTTGGAAGTACATATAAAATCCCTTTATTCTTTTTTAGTTTATTCACTTGGTATCTCCCTTTTTAGCCTCGGTTTGTTATTCGTTTATTTGTGTTTTCAGCACAGATTGTTTAAAGGCGGCGCGCTCCCATAAAGCAAGAGCGCGCCGTTTTATCAGTTTATTTTTGTGCTAATGTTTCGTTGGCAAAAGCTGCGGATTCTTTTAAAGCTTTTTCAGGAGTAAGCTCGTCAAGCATCATTAACTGCAAGTTTTTATATAGATTATCAAATATGCCGGCAGAACCTTTAACGGCAGGAAGTGTTACAAGAGATTTTTGGTCGTCCTCATATACACGCTTGAAATTTTCGTCATCGTGATACGGCTCATCCTTTGCCACAGGTGGGAAAGACGACATCTTATGAAATTCCGTCATAGACGGCTCGCTAAGCATATGCTTTACAAGCTTAGCAGCAAGCTCTTTATTTTTAGATGAGCTTATCATTACAAGTGAATCTGCTGCGGCAAACGTACCGCCTTGTTTGTCTTTAAGAGATGTGATGTAATCGGCTTTTATACCTGCCTCTTTAAATTCTTTGCTGCGGTTTGTAGGCCCTACGCAAAATGCCAGCTTACCGCCTTTAAATTCGCTGAACACCTGATCCTCTGCCATTGAAGTGGCAGAAGCGGGGATATAACCGTCTTTTTTCAAATCGTAAATAAATTGAGCTGCCTTTATGCCTTCAGGTGAATCAAATGTTGCTTTTGTGCCGTCCTCGGAAAATAGGCTTCCGCCTGCTTGCCATAGATACGGGAAAAATATGCGTTAAAGTCTTCCCAGGTTTCAGGCGCTTTTTCTACACCTGAGTTCTTTAAAATTTCGGTGTTATAAAACATTACTCGCGCGCTGCCTACAACAATTGGCATAGCATATTGTTTGCCTGCAATTAGCCCCTTGTCAAGATAGAAGAAATTGCTTTTTTCTTGTGCGGAAAGATAAGCGTCAAAAGGTTCAAGTGCGCCCATATCAATAAAATCGCTCATCATTTCCATATACATATAGCCTACGTCAGGCCCTTGACCGCTTGAAATACCTGTAAGATATTTTTCTTCATAATTGCTCCACGGCACAATTTCAATCTCCACTGTGCAATTGTTTTCCTTTTCAAAAGGTTTAATAGCGTTTGCCCACATTTCTTTATCAAGTGTTTCCTCGGTACCAAACGGTGGCATCCATAATAGAAGCTTGCTTGGCGTAGATACAGCCTCGGATGCCGGTGCTGTACTACCGGGAACAGGCGCAGGAGTGCTGCTTGCAGGCTTTTCGCCACAGGCGGAAAGCGTGGTCGCAATCAGTGCACGAGATAGTCTTGTACTTAGTAGTTTTTTCATTTTCTTTACCTCCAAATATTTTTTAAGTGCGAATTTCATATGCAGCGTAAGGCGTCTCACACACTGCTTTTCACAAGTTCAGCATATCGCAAATATGATTAAAAGTATATAATCAATATTTTCACAAACAAAAACCGATATTTGTTGTTCAAATTGCACAACAAATATCGGTTTAACTTCGTTTAATGATGATTTACTATACAAAATTTCATATGGAATTAACATTTTTTTAGATATGTTTTTATTTATGTATATCTTGCAAAGCTGTAAAAGCATCTTTTTCAGTAAATTTCCCGGGAGTAACACTGGCATATTGCTTAAATACTCGAATAAAGCTGATGTCACTTGTAAATCCTACACGCACAGCTACCTCTTTTACACTTAAATCGGTAGTGGTAAGCAGCTCCTTTGCCTTTGTTACACGTAGCTCGTTAATACATTGCGCCACACCTTGTCCGTAAGTTTCTTTAAAAATGGTAGATAAATACGAGTTGCTGATCCCGAGCTGTTCGCTGATACTGTATAGCCCAATCATAGGATTAGTATAATCCGAATTTATTTTTTTCATTGCACGCGCGGCTACATTTGCTGTTTGGTGCGCACTGCTTTTTTCATATTTTTCATTAAGCAACGACAGAATATCGTAAACAGTGTCACGCAATTCCATTAAAGTTTTTGCCTGAGAAAGAGCAGTGATGCAATCCTCACAGGGCAGAGTTTTGTTTTGTTTAGATACTATTTTTACATTTTCTATTACCTTGTTTACTACAGCATATTTTTTGCAACGCGAAATATATGCGTTTGCATCCTGTACGATATATTGATTAAATAGTGCCGTTACAACTTTTTGCGCGGTGCTATAATGCTGCCCGTCCATTGCAGAGCTAAATTCTGACATTAAATTAGTGCTGAAAGTTTCACCATAAACATTTTTAAGGGCAAGAGCATCATAAATAAACACTCCGCCTTCTGTGTTACTGTTAAGCTCGGCTACTTTTAATGCTTGCTGATAGCTCTTTATAATATCGGGCAGTGTTTCATATAATCCGCCTACGGCTGTAATGTAATTGCTGTGTTCGGGAAGTATACGTGCTATTTCCAGTGCGATTTGCTCTATTTGTTTGTCGATTACTTTGTTATCTAAATTAAATAATAAAACAAGGTCACCTAAATATTCTGCACTTATAAAAGAAAATTCGGTTATTGCCGTATGTATGCTAGGTACTATATCGGCAAAAGCATCGCTTTTACTGCGCAAATTCATATTTGTATGTCGCAGCAATATTATAGCAAATTGAGGATATGCAAATTCTAAATCCAAACGTTGCATTTCAGCAAAGATGCTTTGGCTGCTGCTTTGCTCGGCAGAAAGCAAATTTGATAAAAACAAGCTTTCAATATGCAGATGCTGCTTTTCAAGCAGCAGTTCACTTTGGTCAGAACGATTTAGCATTTTGTTTAAAAGCTGATATTCATCTACAGAGTCATTTGATTCATTGCCTTTTTTAATCTTTGCTATAAGCGATTGCATAGGACGATTATTCCGCAAGCTTACAAATATCGATAAAAAAACTCCGATAACAAGGCAAATAGTTAAAAACACATAAGCAATATTGCGTATTTGATATACAGCCGCAAGCAATTGCGTGCGCGTTACTATAGTAATGTATTGTAAAATTCCTGTATAAGAGCTTTGTCGTAATATAAAATAATTTTTCCATTTAGATATATTTTGGTCTGCGTAAGCTTCGCTTGGCAATTTTGAAAGCACGCTATTTGCATCGTCGCCTGCCATTGCATATACATTATTATCATTGGAAAGTATGCACGCAATAGCTCCTTTTGAACCTCCGCATAAAATACGCTCAATTTCCAATTTATCTAATTCTATTGTTATTATAGCGGTGCTTTCTGCGAAATCATTATAAGGAAGCTGCTTTGTATATTTAAATGAATTATTTTCAAAGTAAAACCCTTTTTCACTGCAAGAAGCAAGCGAGGAGAGCCATTTTTCGCAGCCGTCATAAGATAAATTATTTCCCAGTAAAAAATAGCTCTTTGCAGGGAACGAGCCTAAATTGCCTACCACATAATCTATTGCAGGATAATAAACATAAATAGATTTTATAAAACTGTTGGCAAGCTTGTAATTGTGTATTTGATTGGCAAGATGAAACGCGCTTGTTTCTGATAATTCATAAGTACTTTTCAGTTTACTTAGGCTACGATTTACAGCACTTAATTCCACTTGAGACGAAATACTTTCTATTTCATTTAAGCGCATATCGATGCTGCGCTGCATAACAGTGGTAAGATTGTAATGTAAATCGGTAATTTCATCGGTGAAAGCATATATCATCCAAGCTGCAAATGCCGTTACAGCCAGCATTAGTATTCCTATTAGAATAAGCAGACTGCGTAGCCATACCTTTTGCACCTTGCTTTTTAAAAACCACATATTAATCCTCCGCAACTTATTTTAACAATATCTTGAAATACAGCGAAATTTTCAATATCTTTCATTATTATACACAACACAAGTAAAAACATCAATATATTGTAAATTGTAATATCAATATTTGCTTTAATTAATAAAAAGTGTGAAATATACAGGCGACAAGACAGGCATAAATTATTATAAACAACAATTATCCCTAAAGCTAATTAATTGATAAAATATATTTACATCATTATAATAAATCTTTACAACATTTTTATTGACAGTGTAACTAGATGTGGTAAAATTATCTTAATAGATATTGCGACAAAAAAGTAATGAAAATGCTGCAAAAAGTGTAATATTACTAAAGTAAATGTTAAACATATATCTATAAAACAAAAATTTAAAGGAGGTAAATTACGAATGAATGAATACAACAAACTTACAAATGAAGTAGGCGCACCCGTAGCGGATAATGAGAATGCAATAACAGCAGGGCCAAGAGGGCCGGTAGTAATGCAAGATGTGTGGCTGATGGAAAAAATGGCACATTTTAATCGTGAAGTTATTCCTGAACGCAGAATGCACGCTAAAGGCTGGGGCGCTCACGGTCATTTTACGGTAACAGGAGATATTTCGCAATTCACTCGTGCTAAGGTACTGCAAAAGGGCGCAGATACGGAAGTGTTTGTGCGATTTTCTACAGTAGCAGGAGAGCGCGGAGCTGCTGATGCAGAGCGTGATATCAGAGGATTTGCCTGCAAATTTTATACAGAAGAAGGCAACTGGGATTTGGTGGGTAACAATACACCAACATTCTTTATTAGAGATGTACACAATTTCTCAGACTTAAATCGCGCTGTAAAACGTGATCCGCGCACAGGTATGCGCTCAGCGCAAAACAACTGGGATTTCTGGACACTTTTGCCTGAAACATTTCATCAAACCACTATTGTAATGTCGGATAGAGGTATTCCTGCATCGTTCCGCAATATGCACGTTTTTGGCGAACATACATTCAGCTTTTACAATGTGAAAAACGAGCGTGTATGGTGCAAATTCCATCTTAAAACACAGCAAGGTATCAAAAATCTTACAGACCAAGAAGCTGAAAAGCTGGCAGGTATGGACAGAGAAAGCCACGGACGTGATTTATATGAAGCAATTGAGCGCAAAGACTTTCCGAAGTGGACAATGTATGTGCAGATAATGACAGAGGAACAGGCGAAAAATCATTATGAAAATCCGTTTGATATCACTAAAATTTGGAAGCACAAGGAATATCCGCTTATAGAAGTAGGTGTGTTGGAGCTTAACCGTAACCCGGACAATTATTTTGCCGAGGTAGAGCAAGCGGCATTTACTCCTGCCCACGTAGTGCCGGGTATCGGCTTTTCGCCTGACCGCTTTTTGCAAGGACGTTTGTTTGCTTATGGCGATGCACAGCGCTATCGCTTAGGTGTAAATCATAACGAAATACCTGTAAACCGCGCCAAATGTGAAGTAAACGAGTATCATCGTGACGGCGCTATGCGTGTAGATGGCAATTACGGCGGCGCGCCGGCATATACACCTAATAGCTATGGTGCGTGGACAGCGCAGCCCGAAGTAATGGAGCCGCCGCTAGAGCTAGAGGGCGCGATGTATCGTTACGATCCGAAGGACGATCCTACAGATGATTGCTTCCGTGCAGGCGGAGATTTATGGAGAGTGCTTACAGAGGATAAAAAAGAATTGCTTATTGAAAATACAGCACGCAATATTGCCTCTGTTACAGATAACATCAAGTATCGCCACGCAGTGCATTGCCAGTTAGCAGATCCTGAATACGGCGCTCGCATCACAAAGGCAATGGGGCTTGATTTGGAAAAGGTAAAGACATTATCTAAGCTTGATAATAATGGTCTTATACAAGCAACCTTGTCGGATAAATAATAATTAACGATTGCAAAATTATTCTAGCTTTAAAGCCGCACAGGATTTATCTGTGCGGCTTTAATTTTTAATCAAAAAAGCACAAAATCTATGTAGATTTTTTACTTGCAGTGTGATAGAATGATTACAATATCAAAGAAATGACTAAAATGCTTATTTTATAAAATTATTTAATATATATTGCTGTGAGGAGAAAAAATGGAAACGGTTTTGTCTATAGACGATAGTATACTTAATTTAACTGTTCTTGCACGAATATTAAATCCATATTATAATTACGTTATAACACAAAGCGGTGAAATGGGTATAGAAAAAGCATTTGAAATAAAGCCCAGCCTTATTTTACTGGATGTAATAATGCAGGGGATAGATGGCTTTGAAGTGCTGAAAAGGCTTAAAGCGGATATTAGAACGCAGGATATACCGGTAATTTTTATTACAGGTATGCGTGGAGATGATTTAGAAGAACGTGCGCTTAAAGTAGGCGCTGTAGATTTTATAAGTAAACCGTTTCGTCCAAGCGTGGTACTTGCAAGAGTAAATACACATATTGAATTGTATACATATCGCAAAAATGCAGAACAAATGGCAATGATTGACGCAATGACAAATATTCCTAACCGCAGAAGCTTTGATGTGCAAATAAAAGATGCTTTGCAAAAATGCAAAGAAAACAATATTTTGTTTTCTCTTGCAATTGCAGATATAGATTTTTTTAAGGGTTATAATGATAATTACGGACATATGGCAGGAGATAATGCCATTCGCTCTGTAGCATATGTGCTACAGCAAACACTGGAGCCGATAAATGGTATAGTATCAAGAATAGGCGGAGAAGAGTTTGCTTGTTTGTTTGTGGGTGCAAATTCCGATGAGGTACAATTGATGCTCGAAAAGGTACGCAGAAATTTACAAATGCTTGCCATTCAGCACAGAGCATCTTTAGCGGCAAGCGTTATCACATTGAGCATCGGTGGAGTTACTGTTTCATCGTCTTACGAGATGTCGCTTGATGCAGTACTGGAATACGCAGATAAAATGTTGTACAAAGCTAAAGAAAACGGACGAAACAACGTACAATTTAAAATAATTTAAACTTTAAAATATATAATATAAAAGAGGTTGTTGTCATTGAACGGAACTTTAATACAATATTTTGAATGGTATTTGCCAGATGATGCAAAGCATTGGCAGCACACAGCACAGCAAGCACAAAGCCTTGCAGATGTTGGAATTACTGCGGTGTGGTTGCCGCCTGCTTATAAAGGGGCAAATGGTGTAAATGACGTTGGTTACGGCGTGTACGATACGTATGACCTCGGAGAATTTAATCAAAAGGGGAGTATACCTACTAAATATGGTACAAAAGTGGAATATTTACAGGCGATTGAAGCTTTGCACAAGGCAGGGCTGCAAGTACTCGCCGACATTGTACTAAATCATCGTATCGGTGCAGACGAATGTGAAAATGCACAAGCCGTAGAGGATGCAGGAAACAATCGCAATAATACGGTGTCGGGAAAAGAAACAATAAGCGTTTATACAAAATTTAATTTTCCAAACCGCAATGGCAAATATAGCACATTTACTTGGAATAAAAGCCATTTTGACGGAGTAGATTGGGATGCCGCCAAAAAGCGTAGCGCTGTATTTAAGCTAGATGGCAAAAGCTGGGATAAAGAAGTAGACGGAGAAAATGGAAATTACGATTATTTAATGGGCGCAGATTTAGATATGAGCAATCCCGAGGTGATAAATGAGCTTGACAATTGGGGTTTGTGGTATCTTAACGAAACAGGTGTAGACGGGCTGAGATTAGATGCTGTAAAACATATTAGCTTCGAGTTTTTTACCGGCTGGCTTGAGCGGCTGCGCAGCAAAACAGGTAAAGAATTGTTTGCGGTAGGAGAATACTGGAAGCCCGATTTAAATGTATTACAGCATTATCTTGGCGCTTGTAGGGAATGTATGAGCCTCTTTGATGTGCCGTTACATTTCAATTTTTTTGCGGCATCTCACGGTAGAGGCGATTATGATATGCGCCATATTCTGGATAATTCTTTAGTATCTGTAAATCCCACTAAGGCAGTTACTTTTGTGGATAATCACGATACACAGCCGGGGCAGGCATTGGCAAGCTGGGTGGACGGATGGTTTAAGCCGCTTGCATATGCCATTATACTTTTGCGAGAAGCAGGCTATCCGTGCGTTTTTTATGGAGACTATTATGGCATACAGCACGATAATATATCGCCTGTGGGAGATGCAATTACCGCAATGATTAAAGCGCGTAAAACGGCGGCATACGGAGTGCAGCACGATTATTTTGACCACCCTAATATTATAGCGTGGACGCGTGAGGGCGTAAGTGACCGCGACACAAGCGGAATTGCGGTGCTTTTATCAGACGGCCCCGGAGGCGAGAAAAGAATGTACGTAGGTACGCAGCACGCAAAAAAAGTATTTGCGCCTGTAACGGGCGGCGGCAGTGCAGTAACAATAGATGACGACGGCTGCGCGGTATTTAGCGTAGACGGTGGCAGCGCAAGAGTATATGTAAGGCAAAAATAAATAATCGCCGCTTTCATTTTAATACGTTCCCCTTAAAATTGACCGAGGAAATAACCAAAGTCAATTTTAAGGGGATTTTTTTATTGTGCTTTTTATCGCTTATATTCAGCTTGCACAAAGCTACTTATAATATTTAAAGCTTTTTGTGCGGTACAAAGATAAAAACCTATGCGATTTTAAAATCGCGCCTTTTCTATACAAACCTATCTGTGTAACACTAAAGTTTTAACTATTCGGTTTTTCATTAGTGAAATAAATACAAGTGTTTTATTTGTTGATTTGCAACTTAATAAATAGCATTTACACCAAATTTTCTGTAAATTTGTTTGAATACTGGTATTTTAATAGAGAAGAAATATTTGCAGGAGGATATGAAATGATTTTGGAAGATAATTTTGATAATATGGGAATATATTATCAAGCTCAATTTGATTTAGTGACAAATAATGTTGTTGGAATAAAAACTTTTAATAAAAATAATGTGAAGGCAACACCAAATGATGTTGATTTCCAAGACAGTACGAAAAAAGCAGAATATATAGCAAAATTAGATTTGTCGGCGCTTGAAAAAGCAGGTGAGTTACAAAAAAATATTTTTAAAAAAAGTAAAAAAATATTGCCTGTTTTTGTAGCTATTTCGGTTTGCACAATAATTAATCCTTACAATATTTATGAAATAACATCATTAATAAAAAGCTTTAATTTGCCTGAAAACAGCATAAATTTATTGCTCGTAAATGCCGAAAGTATTGACAATGTAAATGAGGTATCAAAAAGTTTAAAACATTTTATGCGCCATAATATAAAAATGTATCTTGGCGATATTGCTACTATGGCAGTGTTTGTTGAATTATTAAATGAAATAAAGCCTAGCGGAATAGTAATAAGCAAAACTTTATTCGGTGATGTAACATTAGATAGCAGAAAATATTGCATATTAAAAGAAATTGTTTTAATATGCACGAAATTTGGTATTGATACCGTTTGCGATGGTGTTGACAATGCAATGGAAGCCAAAATATTAAAAGACCTCGGATACAAAAAAGGTATAGGAGATTTTTATATGCCACTTATGTCGGATAATTTGTTTGAACGTAATTATATTACATTTCTGTGGTAAAAATGAACCTTTTAGTAAGTTTTTGTATCTTAGCTTATATAGCGTAATATTAATTTATAACACAGTATAAGGAGGGTATTATGTCAGATTTATCAGCATTTAAAACAGCAGACACATTTCATTGGTCTTTACTTGGCGATATTGCCGAGGCAAGAGGGGGTTTAGGCGAAACCTTACCGGTAGCGGTATATAGGCTTTTTGAATACACAATGCGTGAAACTTTGATTGAAGCACTCGGAAAACAAACGGCTACAGAGCTAATAAGAGAAGGCGGACGCAAGGCTGGCTTGCATTTTGCCGAAAATCTGCTTGATATCACAAAAGATAAAGCAAATTACATTGCAGAGCTTCAATGTAGGCTAAAGGAGCTTAAAATCGGAATACTTAGAGTTGAAAGCATTGACGAAGACAATAATATGATTTTGACAGTGAGCGAAGATTTGGATTGTTCAGGACTTCCGATAGTGGGCGAGACTGTATGTAATTACGATGAGGGCTTTTTGGCAGGAGTGTTTGAGTATTATTATAAAAAGGAATTTACAGTAGTGGAAGTGGATTGTTGGGCAAAAGGAGATAGAATATGCAGATTTAACGCACAAAAAACTATAGATGAAGAAATCGCAAGAGGAAATAAAATATGAACGTACAAAATATTTTGTCGGAATATCTTGGTAATGTGCTGTACAATCCCCAAAAAGCAGTGTTGGATTTTAGCAAAATACAAGAAAGCGATAAGGAATTTGCCATAAAGCTCCAACAATTTTGCGATGCGGTTTTAGAGGTGAAAAGCTTTTCAGATAGCCTTTCCGATGGGGATATAAATAGAGAAATTTCGGGAGAAAATCCTCTTGCAGGTTCATTAAAAGAGCTGCAAGCGGGGCTTCGTCATTTTGAGTGGCAGGCAAGGCAAGTAACAAATGGAGATTATAGCCAAAAAGCCGATTTTCTTGGAGAGTTTTCCGATGTGTTTAACGAGATGAAAAAGCATTTAGTTGAGCGCGAGACATTAGCAAAAAAAAATCACGAATTAGAAGTACAGCTTACATTACAGCAGCAAGCTGCATTTAAGCAACAGCTTGAACAGCAAGAAAGCTATTATCATTATATAATGGATATGCACAATAATTTGCGCGCGTTTAGGCACGATATGCAAAATCATTTTTTGTGCTTCGACAGCTTGCTGGTTGCAGGCAATGTAGAGGAAGCACGTAAATATATTACATCTGTTTTTAGTATTTTGGAAAGTAAGGCGCCAACGATAAGCACAGACAATTATATGTTTGATATATTGCTTACCGAAAAAATGCGCAGGGCGCAGGATGATGGCATTGCAGTGGAATACAGTCTTAATATTAAGCCAAAGCTGAAAATAGAAAATTTTGATTGGTGTATAATGCTCGGTAACGCAATGGATAATGCGATTGAAGCTTGTGCAAAAATAGAAAACAAAGAAAATCGTAAAATATTTATTAAAGCGGCAACGCATAAAGCAATGTTAAATATTGTTATTAAAAACACATCTGTTGCCCCTGTGGCTATAGATGAATATACTTACGTCACTACAAAACACGATAAAAATAACCACGGTCTAGGGCTTAAAAATATAAGCAAGACCGTGGAATCTTACGGTGGAGTAATGAAAACCGGATACGAAAACGGATATTTTACTATTGCTTTTTTGCTGTGCGATGTTTAAACAATAAAAACAATACTGCAAATTTATTTTCCGAAATACACAGATATAGTAGTGGAAAATTGATGTGTTTTGTTGTCTGACGTGTAGCTTATCAGCATTTTTTCAGCCGCTGCAAATTCGTTTAAATTGCGATACGAGGTCTTGGTTTTAATGCCATCATCTACCACAAAGTATGGTAAGTCGTCTTTATTTTCAATTATTCCATTAAAGCTGCTCACTGTTTGCACAGAAAGCCAATTATTTAAAGCCTTACTGTTAATGCTAATCATTCGATTTTTTTTGCTGTTTTGGGCAAGCGGAGTATGCAGCTCACGCAGTAATTGCAGTAAATTATGTATAATATATGGCTTTATTGTGCTTTGAGTCGGGATAAATAATTTGGCGTTGAAATCTATTGAATTTGCGATACTGATATTATACCAATCGAATAACGCGGCATCATATTCAGGTACATTTGAAAACAGCTCTACTACAGGTAAGTTTTCCACAAGGCTTGGCATCTTTACATTTAATATTTCAGTCAAAGCTTTTATATCGTTTTTTTCAAGGCAATAATTTGCCGCCACCATATTTTCTCTGTAAACGTGTTTAAATTCCGATATTTTCTCAAAGGTTTTTTGATATGTTTGCCTGTGTGCAAATCGGAGCTTTATTTGTTCGGTAAGGTTTTCTTGCCACAGTTCTTTTTGCAATAAATTAGCTATTTTAATACCATAATTAAAAATCATTATATAAATAACAAACATTATAGCAGGAGTGCTTATTTGCGCAAGCGAAAACCAAATAATGTCTAAATTATAATAATTATTGTAGCTGTTAAAAAGCATAAATAATCCAAGTGCAGCTTGCAAGCTTAGCACTGTGTTCAGCTCGTTTTGGCAAGAAAAAAATACTTTCATACGCAAAAAATGAGCAGGGGACTTGTAGTACAGTAATACAAATAAAGTGATGACAACGGCAAGCGTAGATATAATAAGTGAATACAAGTCTACGGAAAGCACCTGAAATGTATTCTTTTTCATAATCAAAGAAATAATTCCGGATATTATTCCTCGCCAGCACATCAAATTAAATGTGGAAAATACACCTGTAAAAGCGGCTTCTGCCGAAGAAATATGAAATAACAATTTAAACAATAAAAAATAAGCAAAAACGTGTATTAAATGTGTGGCAGGCTCATTGTTAAGAAAAGAGCAGCCGATATTTACGGCGGAAAGTATGGTTGCACCTACAATACAAGGGAAAAGCACACTTATTTTTGGCTTCCAAATTAATGTACCTATTTTAAAGCATACAAATTCACAAACGAAAATAATTATATTAGAAATAATAAAAACAATGTTAATAATATCAGGCATTTTGTAAACCTTTCTTTGTCCACAGCAATTTTACTTTTTATTGTCCTACTCAAAGCCTTGTCTTTGCTATATAAATATTTCATAGCTAGAACATATCTGTAAGATAATCTGAAAATAAGCCGCCCTACGGGGCGGTTTTACTGTTTCTGGAGGGAAAATGAGAAACTACGTAGTAAAGAATGATTTTAATCGCGCGTCAGTGCATCCAGATCGCTCCAAGGAGCCACAATACA
>JAVWEG010000012.1:0-34948 GCA_036641735.1 Oscillospiraceae bacterium | reverse complement strand
GCTAAAGCCCGTATGGAGCTTTGCCTTGAACGCTTGGCAGGAAATGGCAACGGCGGCAGAGCTAGAAGCTGTATATCCTAAAGCAGCACCGCAGCCGCCAAGCGTGAATGAACGATTAAATGCCGCAGAAAGCGCATTGCTTACATTAATGGGAGGAGTATAAAATGTACGATTTTTTGAGAATACAATATATTATGGGGCGCATTACAAAAGAAAAGCTTAAAAGCTATGCACCAAAGTTTATTAGCGTAGCAATGGCGGAAGAAATATTAAAAGGAGAAATTATATGTTAAAAATAGAGAATACAATTATTGCAAAAAGCCCTGCAAGGTCCGGAATAAAGCTTCGGGATTTTCTTGGCATTACAATACACGAAACGGGAAATGCAAGCCCTACGGCAAGTGCTAAAAATCACGCTATTTATATGAATGGAAATGGCAAAACGCAGCAGGTAAGCTATCATTATGTGGTGGACGAGCTGGCGGCTTGGCACTTGATACCTGATACAGAGGTAGCTTGGCACGCAGGTGACGGAGCTAAGGGCGAGGGTAATATGCGCACGCTTGCCATAGAGATATGTGTAAATAACGCAAGCGCAAGCAAGGAACGATATAAAGCACTGGAAAATGCGGCGGAGCTGGCGGCAAGGCTATTGCGTGAGCGAGGAATTACCGCGTGCAGTGGACATTTGTTTATGCATCACGATTTTTCACCTTATGGAAAAAATTGCCCTGCGGATATACGCGCAGGAAAGCCTATGGACTGGCAGGAATTTTGCCGTATGGTGGACGAATACTTAGCGCCTGCGGCAAATGAAGGATTGACAGATGAAAAAGCACCGCTTGACGATAAATTGTATCGTGTGCAGGTGGGTGCATTTAAAAGCCGTGAAAATGCACAAAAATATGCAGATGAGCTAAAAAATCAAGGCGTAATCGGCTTTGTGAGAGAGGCATAATATGGAAAAGCTGTCGATAGAATTTTGGATACAGATTATGATGTATGTGCTGTCGTTTGGTACAATATACGGTGGAGTAAAAGCACAGATAAAGAGCCTTGAAGAAAAGGTGAATAAGCACAATAACGTGATAGAGCGTATGTATAAGGTGGAAGAAAGCACGAAAAGCGCCCACCGACGTATAGACGAGCTACGAGAGGAATTGCAAAATGAATGAATTTATTAAAAACCTTGCCGCGCTGATTAAGGTGAAAACCATAGTGACGCTTGCAGTAGTGATAGTGTTTACAATATTGTCGCTGAACGGGACATTGCAAAGCGACGTGATAATGAGCATTGTAACAATGGTGGTGGCATTTTACTTTGGCACACAGGCGGAAAAAACGCAGACGGACGGCAGAGTATAGCGGTGATAAAACGCTTTTACCGAGGCGGAAAGGTGACGGTGAAAATGGAAAAAAAGATAAATAAAGCCACTCATTTTATAAATCCGCCAAATGATAAGCAAAGACTGTTTCTTACGGCAAATACACGTTATGTGGCTTATGGCGGAGCGCGCGGCGGAGGGAAATCCTGGGCGGTGAGACAAAAGGCAATGCTATTGGCGGCGGAATACGCGGGAATACGAATGCTTTTACTGCGGCGCACGTTTCCGGAGCTGAGGGAAAACCATATATTGCCGTTACAGCGCAGCTTGATGGGACTTGCCGTTTACAAAGACAGCGAAAAAGCATTTACATTTGTGAATGGCAGCAGACTGAAATTTGGGTATTGCGACGGAGAGGACGATGTGCTGCAATATCAGGGGCAAGAGTATGATATTATATTTTTAGATGAAGCCACGCAGTTTTCGGAATTTCAGTTTGAAGTGCTTACGGCGGCTTTGCGCGGAGCAAATACGTTTCCAAAAAGATTTTATCTTACGTGCAATCCCGGAGGGGTGGGGCACGCGTGGGTAAAACGACTGTTTATAGATAAAAGGTATCGCAAGAGCGAAAATGCTGATGATTACACATTTATTGCGGCAACGGTTTATGATAACAAAGCACTTACAGACAGTGATATTGGCTACGTGAAGATGCTTGAAAACTTGCCTGAAGATTTGCGCCGTGCGTGGCTGCTTGGAGATTGGGATGTGTTTGAAGGACAGTATTTTACTGAATTTAGACGTGAAACGCACGTATGCGAGCCGTTTTCAATACCTAAGGAATGGCGAAAATATCTTACAATGGATTACGGGCTTGATATGTTGGCGGCGCTATGGATAGCTGTGGATAATGACGGAAAAGCGTGGGTATATAGAGAGCTGTATAAGCCGAATTTGATAATATCCGAGGCTGCGCGCGAGGTGAAAGCGTGTATGGAAAATGAAGAAATTTATCTTGCTTTAGCGCCGCCTGATTTATTTAATCGCCGCCAAGAGACAGGGCGAAGCGTGGCGGATATATTTGCTGAAAACGGATTAACTTTAAATAAAACGGGAAATGACAGAGTGCCGGGGTGGCTTAGTGTAAAGGAATGGCTGCACCCGAGAATTGACCTTGAAAGCGGAGAAATGGCGGCGCGTATGCAAATATTTACTCAATGTGTAAATTTGATACGAACCTTGCCAGCATTAAGGTGCGATGAGCATATAGCAGGAGATGTGGCTAATGCACCGCACGAGCTAACGCACGCGCCCGATGCTTTACGCGGATTTTGCACGTATTGGACACAAAAAGCCGATATGCCGATTTTGATGCACAAAAATTGGAGCAGTGATATGCAAGAGGATTATGAAAATGCAAGTGCGGAAGAAAAAGAATATTTAGAGAAAAAATGGGCGATAAAATATTAAAATTATAAACGAAAGGAAAAGCTATGAACAATGAGATAAACATATGGCAAAAGCGCTTAAATACAGCATTACAGGCTATGGACAGTGAATTTAGGGCGATGGATAGGCGAGAAGAGCTGTATAATGGTACTCATACTATCAGCTCTGCTACGGGCAAGGCAAAAAACGCTGGTAATGTGCGTAATATTGTGTATGAGCTGATAGAAAGCGAAGTAGATTCCACTGTGCCGATGCCGCAGGTAAGCTCGCGCACGCAAGAAGATGTGCCTATGGCTAAAAATGCCGAGGAGCTGCTGCGCAGTGAAATAAACAGGCTGCCGTTTACAGAGCTGAACGATGCCGCAGAACGTATGACTACAGTGCAAGGTACAAGCGCTTTTCTTGTGGAATGGGAGCCGACACACGCTATGCGCGGCAGCACAGGACATTTGGCGGTGAGCCTATTGCATCCACGGCAAATATTGGTACAGCCTGCAAGCGCGGATATTCAAAGTGCGGATTGGCTGATAATATTACGCAGTAAAACGCGCGGTGAGCTTGCTTTGAGATACAAAGCATTTGCGAGCGAGGAAAGTAATGCTGAGGAAATAGTAACGCTGTATGTTGGGTATTATCATAACAAAACAGGAGGAATAGGGCGATATATTTGGGCGGAGGATACACAGCTTGAGCATCTTGATAATTACGAGCTGCCGCAGGTGTATTATTGCAATAAATGCAAAAGTGCAGGAAACAGCGGTAAATGCGAAAAATGCGGACAAAAGGCAGAGCTGCAAAGCAAAGAAATATTAGACCACGAGGTGCAAACAAATGAGGAAACTTTATTTACAGGCACTAAAATACCGATGTATACTCCGCAAATGTATCCTATAGTATTGCGTAAAAATGTATCGGCTTACGGAAAGCTGTTTGGCGAAAGTGATGTAGATAAGATAATTGACCAGCAAGAGACGATAAAAAAGCTAGGCAGTAAAATAGATGAAAAAGTACTTAAAGGCGGAAGCTATGTTACTTTACCGGCAGGGGTGAGCGTGGAAACTACAGACAGAGAGCTTAAAATATTGCGAGTAAAAAGCCCTGCCGATAAAGCGATGATAGATGTATATAATGTACAGCCCGATATATCTAAGGATATGGCGGTGCTGGAAGAAAATTATCAGTGGGCTAAATCTACGCTCGGAATTACGGATTCGTTTCAAGGTAAACGCGATATTACGGCTACCTCGGGCGTGGCAAAAAGGTTTTCGGTAAGCCAGGCGGCAGGGAGGCTTGAGAGCAAAAGAGTAATGAAAAATGCGGCATACACACATTTATTTGAGCTGATGTTTCGGTTTTTGCTTGCGTATTCAGACGATACATATCCGTTAGAGGCGCACAGTGCCACGGGAGAAATAGAATACAGAGAATTTTGCAGGCACAGCTTTTTGCGTAAAGATGATGCAAATGAGCTGTACTGGAACGATGATTTCACTTTTGGGGTAGATGCAGGAGGCACGCTTGCAGGCAATAGGCAGTCTATGTGGCAGGAAACAAGAGAGAGCTTTGCACTGGGTGCATTTGGAATACAAAGCACGCGAGAAGCACAACTTATGTACTGGAAAATAATGGAAAGTTTGCATTATCCGCTTGCAGGAATGGTAAGGGCAAAGCTGGAGGAAGAGCCGCAAGAAGCAGAATTACCGCAAATGATATCAGTATTGTCAAATGAAAAAATATTGCAAAATACAGATAAGGGAGATGAGTAAATGCTATGTCCCGATTGCAGCACGGAGCTGAGAATTACAGGAAATGAAACAGTGGTATCGGGTGATAATTCACCGAACACTTCAACAGAGGTAACTTTATTGCAGCATCTTAGCTGCCAAAATAAAGCTTGCGCACGGTTTGGCACGATAGTATATACATCGCGCGCAAGGCTGTATCCGCAATAATTTTTATATGTTTGTCGCATATATGCGACAAACAGGAAAGGAGATTTTAATGAAATACAAAATTAATACTCACGCACAGCAAGTGATAAAGGCGCCAAAGCCTGCGCCTGCATCTAAAAAACCGCAAGTAATTACACCGAAGAAAGGATAAAAAATGGAGGAAATTATAATAGAAGAACAGGGCGGCGACGAAATTTCGCAAGATGAAGAAATAGCGGAAAACGAAAGCGCCTTGCAAAATGATGAGCCTCGAGTGAATGATGAAGAGCTTTGCTATTTTGCCAATAAAGAGCTAAAGGAGCTTAGTGCAAAATACGATGGAGCGCCGTCAAGCTTAGAGGAGATGTGGCAAAATCCGCAGCGCGATAAAATGATGGATTTGTGGAGTAAAGGGCTTAGCGTGGAAGAAGCGTATTGCGCTCTTAACGCAAGCGAAATTATTGAACGTGAGCGCAAGCGCACAAAGCAAGCTACAATGGCACAGCTAAATGGTAAAAATCATTTAGCGCCTGTGGGGGGAGCATCTGATGTAACGGCAGTGCCGCAGGAGGTAATGAATATTTACAAAAAGATGCTGCCTAAGATGACAGAGACACAAATACGTGAAGAATACAAAAAATATATGTCCGATTTATAGTCGGAGAGAGGAAAATTAATGTTTACAATACATAAAAGAGAGCTAGGAGATACAGCTCCGTTTACCTATATGCCTATAAAAGAGGGAGAGAGTGCAGTGCTGGGTACAGTGTATAAGCAGGTGGCAGGCAAGCTTACTAAGGCTTCTGCCACAGATAAGCCAAAATATCTTTGTCTTGGAGTGCAGCGCAAGGATATGCTGGCGCCGATGGTAAGGATAAGCCCCGATATGGAGCTTGTGACAACGCAAGACGCAGCTATTGCAGATACGCTTATCGGCTCAGCCGTTACTATCGGTGCAAACGGCGCTACAGTGACAGCTACTACGGCAAGCGGAGTTTTTACAGTAAGTGCTACCGACGGCTTAATAAACGGTATGGTAGCAGGATATTTTGAATAAGAAAGAGGAAATAAAGAATGGAAAATAAAGTGATATTTGCACAAGGTACAGGCACAAACGACAGTATGTTTGGCAAAAGCATAGCGCCAATCCGCACAATTATCAGCGCTAATGTAGAAGCATTTGAAGAAAAAAGCGTGATACCAAGTGTATTTTATATGGATAGCAGTAATAATTATGCTGAAAAATACACAAATGAAACGAGCCTCGGCGATTTTGAAAACGTGGGCGAAAATGGTGCGTATCCCAAAACGGGCATTATGGAGGGATATTCTAAGATTATAGAGCCTACTACTTGGAAATCCAGCTTTGAAGTTACTCGTGAAATGGTAGAGGACGGTAAATTCAGCAAAATAAAATCGAGAGCAAATATATTTACCACCAGCTATAACCGTACTCGTGAAAAGTTTGCAGCGGAGCTTTTAGGTGGAGCTACAGGTACAAAAACCACGATTAATAATCGTGAATACGATACCACAGGTGCAGACGGTGTGGCATTGTTTAGCGTGGCACATCCCAGCATTACAGGCGGCAAAAAGCAGAGCAATATGTTTAGCGGTAAATTTTCTACCGAGATGCTAGATGCCGTACAGGAGAAAATGCAGGACTTTACAGATGATGACGGACATATTTTAAATGTGTCGCCAAACACTATTATTATACCTAATTCAGCACCGCTAAAGCGCTCGATATTAGCGGCAGTGGGAAGCGAATTAGACCCCAATACTGCCAATAATGCCATTAACTTTCAAGCGGGACTTTGGAATGTTATCATTTGGAATTATCTGCCGAAAACTATTGGCAATAAGCCGTATTTTATTGTAATGGACAGCCAATTTAAAGACGATTATATGTGCTTACCGTTTTTGGACCGCGTAAAGCTGACTATTGCTACAGATAGAGACCCCGGCACTGATGCTATGGTGGTGCGTGGGCGCGCACGCTATAACGCAGGGTTTAATAACTGGCGCTGTGCTGCTATATGCGGCGAGGGCATTTTATCGGGTACTAATCCTTTGGTTTAAAATCTTTACGTATACGGGGCTGCACGCTATTTGCGGCAGCTCCGTTTTTTATAAGAATATAAGGAGGCAAAATGACGTATAAACAATTGCGCCAAATAACGCTGCAAAAAATGTTTGCCACACAGGGCGGCGAGGAGCTGCAAGACGACGTAACTAAGGATTATCTGCGTGCTTTGCCAAGTGCCGCTAACGAGGGGCTGATGCTAATGGCGCTGACGGGCGAATGTAAAACAAAGCGGCTATCTTTTACCGCAATAAAAGGCGAAATAGTAGAGCTTAATGTATTAGCACCTGATTATCTGCAATGCGCAAGCGGAATATTTAAACAGATAGGCGATGAAACAGTGCAAGCAGAGGGCTGGCACATACAGGGGAATATCGCGCTCGTGCCGCAAAGCGGCAATTATATTATGTATTACAAGGCAAAACCAAAGCTGATACAGGATAATACGGCACCTGATGAGGTGATTGATATTACAGAGGAAGCGGCTGTATTGCTGCCGCTGTATATTGCATCGGAGCTGTACAAGGACGATGATGCAGGGCTTGCGGCAGGGTATCGCAATGAATTTGAAGCAGGGCGCGAAGCACTTATGGGGCGCATATGCGATGCTGACTACGGCTTTACTCAGACGGCGGGGTGGTGCTGATGGCAAGAGCTTTTACAGCACATTCGTCGCAAACACGCTCTAGGCTGAATATAGATAGATTTGCAGGGAACGACCTTACTAACGCGCCAAGCTCAGTGGCATTGTCACGCAGCCCACACGCTATTAATATGATACGTGATGTGCCGGGAAAGGTGTGCAAAATGCAAGGGTTTAAAACCTTGTTTACTGCGAGCGGCAAAATAAACGGCTGCTTTATATTGCAGGATAATACGGCGATTTTACATTCGGGAACAGACCTTTATCATATATTAAGCTGGGATAATCCGCTATCATCGCCACTTACGATACATCTTGCAAATACAAAAAGCAAAGGGGTATATCTTGCGGATAAGCTTTATATTTACGATGGAATAAACACTGTAGTATGGGATAAAGACAAGATTGTTACACTTGAGAGCATAGTAAAGACACCGCGCGTTACAATAGCTAATCTTCCTAGCGGAGGAGGGGCGCAGTACGAACAGCTTAATTTATTAACACCGCGTTTTACAGAAACCTTTGTTGGTACAGCGCAGGATACGATATATAAATTGTCGTATGCACCGCTTGATAATGCGGCGGTAGAAGTAAAAATTTTGCAAGGGGATAAAGTGTATCAAATCTTGCGGGAAAATTATGAATTTGCCGTAAATAGGGTAACGGGACAAATATCGTTTAATTCGCCGCCGGGAGTACCGCTTAAAGCAGGTGAAGCAAATGTGGAGATAACAGCAGCACATACCATTGCAGGATATAAAGAGCGTATACTTTCGGCAAAAGCAATATGTGCATATGGGATAGGCGGTACACAGGACAGAGTATTTGCAGGAGGAAGCGAAAAGTTTCCGAACAGAGATTATTTTTCGGCGCAAAATGACGGTACTTATTTTGGCGATATGAGCTACTCACAGCTAGGCGCGTATGATCCTATTATGGGATACAGCCTACTTGACGGTAGCTTGCTTACATATAAAAATTCACCGTTTAACAAAGAAAATATTATTGTTCGGCACGGAGAAATAATAGATAAACAGCCTGCGTTTTCTGTAACGGCTACCTTGCCAAGCACAGGGCTTGTGTCGGCAGACAGCATAGGATATCTTGAGGGAGAGCCTTTATTCTTATCACAGGAAGGCATAATGGCGGTAACGCGCACCGAGGCAAATGGAACGCGCTATGTACAAGGGCGCAGCTTTTATCTGAACGGAGGACTGTTAAAATGCAAATTAAACGAGGCACAGGCTACTGTATGGCAAGATTTTTATGTATTGGCGGCAGGAGATAAATTGTGGCTTTTAGATGGCTTACAGCCGTCCAGCAGAGCAGAGGGTATGCCGTGGTCCGCAAGGCAATATGAGGGGTATGTAAGAGAAAATTGTGCTGCCTGCGCCTTGTGGCAGCAAAATGGCAAGCTGTTTTTTGGCACGCAAGACGGCAAGGTATGCCGATTTCGCGATAAAAGCGTAGAGCCGTCAGATTATTACGATGACGAAGCACCTGTAAAAGCTTGTTGGGAATTGCCGGATTTTGGCGGCAGAGATTTTTACAAAAACAAAACCTTTACTTATATGGCGGTTTTGCTCGCGAGCGCACCTATCACCAGTGTAGACGTAACGGCTAAATGCAAAGGTGTGCGGCATAGGCTTTACAGCGATAGGGCAAGAGGAGGATATTTGTCGTTTGCAAACCTTGCTTTTTCTAAATTTACATTTAGATGTGACGATACACCGCGTACACTTGGCGCGCGAGTGCGGCTGAAAAAGGTGGATAAAGCGAGCTTTAATATGGCAAATGATGAAGCAGAGCCGTTCGGGATTACCGAGGTAGCTTTGGAATATTCGGAAAACGGTAATTTTAAATAGAAAGGATAAAAAATGATAAGAAAAAGTAAGACACAAAAGCTACTGGAGGACGCAGCTCCGAGCGCGGTATCTGTGCTTGTGGATGTGCTGGCAGACGATGCACTGCCGCGTGCGCTTCGCGTAGATGTGGCAAAAGATGTATTAAACCGTGCATACGGCAAGGCAGCACCCGTGGAAAAAGAAGAAGTTAATTTACCGACTATAGCATTATCGGAAAACACAAAAGAATTATCAAAATAAGGAGAAATTAAAATGGCATATAAGCATAATTATACATATACTCCGGACAGATGGCGCGATAAATATTTTACAGATACAGCACCTAAAAAACCGACTGCGGCAAAGCCTAAAAAGCCTAAACCTGCAAAACAAGAAGCGCCAAAAAAGGAAAAACCGCAGATAGATTACAGCGCAATTATTTCGGCATATGGCAGTGCGCGTGATGCAAAAAAGCAAGCGGAAAATGAAATGTTCAGCAGTAAAAAATCGCAACTAGAAGAGGCATATAAGGCATCGCAGTTAAGGCAAAAGGAGGAGCTGGTAGCTACTGTAAATATGCAAAACGGACGCAGTAATGAAGCACTTAGACAGCTATATATTAATAAGGAGCTACGGCATCGGGATTTGCCTTTACAAATGGCGGCAAGAGGACTTTACGGAGGGGCGGAAAAGGCAAGCACTTTAAATATAGATAGCGGATATGAGCTTGCACGCGGCGAAGCGGAGGCTCAGCACAAAAACACGCTTAATTTATTGCAAAATAATGCAAATATAAAGCTGCAAAGCGAAAAAGAAGCATATGAAAAACAGCGCCAAAGCTTAGAAAGCGCATATGCAAAAGCCATACAGGATATGGAGACGGAATATGCGAAGCTAGTGGCAAAATTAAATAGATAAAGTATAAATATAAAGGGCTGCAAGCTATTTTGCTTGGCGGCCCTTTGTGCATATTGGCGCTAAGAAAAGCAAGCATTGTACTGTTGCCTTTTTAATATGTACAAGTGTTTAATTTCTCAAAAATGCAGATAAAGCGCAAATAGTTGAATACACGAGAAATAAATGTTATAATACATTGGAAATAAAAAAAGAGGGTTATATGATGGAAGAAAATAATAAGCAGATAAACAAAAAGCAAGGTGCAAAACACGCATATTTAAAGCTTGCGGTGTCTTGCGTGTTTTTGGGATTTACACTTTTTATATTTGCGCCATTCGAGATGTATATAGGTAATATTACAGAGCTGTGGTTTTCTATAGATATGTTTTGGTATGTACCGCTTATCGTAGGCATTTGCGTGATAGGCATTACCTTTATATTGGGCGCGATTATGCGCGGAATTGTGCGCAGCGTGTATACAGCCGCTGTTTTTGGTATAGGGCTTGCAGTATATGTGCAGGGCAATTTTTTAAATATTAATACAGGACGTCTTAATGGCGCAAGCGTTGTATGGATGGACTATAAAGCTAATTTTATAATTGATGCAATAGTGTGGGCTATATGTATTTTTGCGCCGATTGTGCTTACGCTAATATTCAAATACAAGGCAGGTAAACCGATTTTGGCAATAGCGGCACTGCTTACGCTTATGCAGGCTACCACACTCGGTGTTTTGTTTGCTACGGCTAAATGGGATGCTACACCGGCTAACGACGGATATTTGTCAAATAAAGGGCTGTATGAGATAGGCTCACAAAACAATACGGTAGTGCTTATAATGGATATGTACGATGACAGGTATTTTAAAGAGCTACTAGTAAATGAGCCGCAGCTCGCGGATAAATTTGATGGGTTTACATTGTTTACCAATAACACAGGTGCTTATTGCACCACGCTTTACGCAATACCCAGTATGATTACAGGCGAACAAATGTTGAATTTTGCTCCGTTTGAAGATATGGTGAGCAGTAATTTTGAAAAAAATGATTATTGGAAAAAGCTGAAAGATAATGATTATAGCTATAAAATTTATTCTCCCGAAGCTCATTTGCCTAGCTGGATGTATAAAAATGTAGATAATTTTGTAGAGCAGTCTGTAAGCATTAGCGATTATAAAAAATTTACAAAACGATTGTACCGCTTTGTGGCTTATAAATATTTGCCAAATGCCATTAAACCTTATATTTGGATGGACGGTACGGAATTTAACAAGCTTAAAAGCAATGACGGATTTACAGATACGCCGTACGATATGTCAAATGGAGCGTTTAAAAGCGGAATAGAAACAAAAGGTATCACAGTGGGGCAAAGCAAAAATAGTATAAGCTTTATCCATACTCACGGAGCGCATTATCCATATATGCTGGATGCAAACGGCGATGGCTCGGACGTAGAGCTTACATATCTCGAGTCGGCACGCGGCGCGCTTAAGATATCAATGGACTATATTGACGGTATTAAAAATGCAGGCTTGCTTGATAATACTACTGTAATACTTACAGCAGACCACGGCTGTACAAGCCCTGACGATTTAGTAAGTCCGCTTATGCTGATAAAGCCGGCAGGAGCTGCAGGAAAGATGAAAACATCATCTGCACCGGTAAGCTCTAATGATATTGTGTCAACTATTATGTCTTGCGCAGGGCTAAATGATAATAATGAATACGGGAAATCAGTATTTGATTATAGCGAAGGTGAAGCGAGAGAACGCAAATATTACACATACACATTTGCGGATATCACTGATGAGAAGCCGTTTATCAGCACATTGTTTGAATTTGCGATAAAACCTGAAAACAATGATATGGACAGCTTTTATCCTACCGGATATAAATATGATAAAAATGGTGAAAAGTTAAAAAATGATATAGAATAAAAGGAACAAATGTATGGCAATAGAATTAAAAAACATATCATATATGCGTAGCCGAACAAATAAAAATTACATTGAACGCTATAATCAGCTTGAAAACATAAGTATAGCTTTACAGCAAGGAGAAATCTATGGGCTGTTAGGCAAGTGCAATGCAGGCAAATCTGATTTGCTGATGATAATATCGGGAGCTATAAAGCCAAACGGCGGAGAATATATTGGCGATGGCAATAGCTCGCCGATTATCGGGGCTGACACTGTTTTTGACGATGCGCTTACGGTGCGTGATAATATTTATATGTATAGCTCTTTGTTAATGATAAGTAAAGAGGAAACAGCATCAGATATTAATGAGCTTTTATCGCTATGCAATATAGACAGCGCTGATATTCTATTGCGCGAATGTGCGCGCGATAAGCAAATATTACTTAATATAGTACTATCGCTCAAGGCAAAACCAAGTGCGATATTTATTGATGATGTTATAAATATATTGCCGCTTGATTTGCGAAGAAAGTGCATAGCACTATTGCAAAGCTATGCGGACAATGGCGGTATTACGGTAATTGCAAGTAAAGATGCAAAGGCACTAAACGGCATTTGCACTGAGGGTATATGGCTAGAAAACGGCACTGTCAAGCAAAGCGGAGAATACGAGGAAATATCTTTTAATTATATAAAAAGCTGCAATGATGAAGTGGATTTGCAAAACAGAAGCATAATAGATACAAAGGTGATTGAAAATACCGAAAAAACATTTAAATCGAGATTGCCTTTAATATTGTCGAGCGTGTTTTTGTGTTTTACGTTTTGTGTGTTTGCGCCACTGGAGATGTATCTTGGCAATCTTAGCGAATTTTGGTTCACAATTGAGCAATTTTGGTGGATACCTATATGCGTATTTGCAATATCAACTATCGGCTTGTATGCGATAGGCAGTGTGCTGCACGGAGCAGCGTATAAGGTGTATACGGGTGCTGTGTTTGGCACGGGGCTTGCCGTGTATATACAGGGCAATTTCTTAAATGCCAATCTTGGCGAGCTAAACGGCGCTTCAGTACAATGGCACAACTATAAAATATCGTTTTTTATTAATGCGTTTATTTTTTTGGCAATAATAATAATACCGGCTTTACTTGCACTCTTGCCTAAAATAAACACTAAAAAGACAATATCTGCTGTGGCGGCATTACTTACTCTTATGCAGCTAAGTACGCTGTGCGTTTTGTTTGGCACAGCTAAATGGGATAATGTGCCAGAGCAAGAGGGATTTGTATCTTATAATGGATTTTTTGAAGTGGCAAAAGAAAAAAATGTAATAGTGCTTTTGCTTGATATGTTTGATGACGATTATTTAAAAGCTTTGCTTGTAAATGAACCTCAGCTTACTAAAGAGCTTGACGGATTTACGCATTTTACCAATATTACAGGCAGCTATCCAAGTACGCTGTATGCGGTGCCTACTTTTCTTACAAACAACTGGATGTATAATGATGATACATTTTTGGGAATGATAGATACTAATTTCAAGAAAGCATCTCAGTTTAATGAAATGATTGAAAACGGATATAGGATAAATCTTTTTACTCCGGAAGCTTATTTTCCCGAATGGATGAATAAAGATGTATATAATTATGTAGATGAAAAACCGCAGATAAGCAGCTACAAAAGCTTTACATATTTACTGTATCGCTTTGCAGGCACTAAATATTTACCTAATATTGCAAAACCGCTAATTTGGATGAATGGCACGGAATTTAACGCACTTAAACGAGAGTCACAAGCAGGTTCACCATATTATGAGGACAATGGCGCATTTAGAGAGCTTGTAAATACAATTCCGTTTATAGTAAACGAAGCTGAAAATCAGTTTAGCTTTATCCATATTGCGGGTGCGCATTATCCATATATGTTAGATGAAAAAGGCGATAGCGTAGAAAAAGAAGTGGATAAGCTTGTTACTGCACGGGGAGTATTGCAGCTTGGTCTTAATTATCTTGACAAAATAAAAAAACTCGGCAGATACGATGATGCTACGGTGATTATGATGGCAGACCACGGCATACAGCCCAATGGCGTAATATCAAATCCGCTTATGCTGATAAAGCCGTCTAAAGCAAAAGGCGAGATGAAAACATCTAATGCGCCTGTATCTCAAATGGATTTTACCGCTACTTATATGAGCGATATAGGGCTGAATGACGATGGCAAATATGGCAAATCTATGTTTGAATACAAAGAGGGCGACAAGCGTGACAGACGTTATTATGGATATACTTTTATAGATAAGACGGACGATATGCCGAACATAGTATCTCTTACCGAATATAAAATAGATGATGCCGATAATAAACTTGACAGCTTTCATCTTACAGGTGTAAAATACTCTAAAGTAGGGGAAAAGACTGTGGATAATGCAAAGAATTAAATGATGATAATATAATAAAAGTTTACGTAAGGTGGTTATTTTTTGGAACAATTAAGAGTTTTTGCGAAGTATCGCTATCTCTTGCAAAACTTAATATCGCGCGATATTAAGGTGAAATACAGACGCAGTGCATTGGGGCTTGTGTGGAGCGTATTAAATCCACTGCTTATGATGATGGTACAGTATATAGTGTTCAGCACTATCTTTAAGCAATCAATACCTAATTTCGCAGTTTATCTGATTTCCGGTAACTTGATGTTTTCTTATTTCGCAGACAGCACACAAATAGCGATGACATCTATGCTGTCGGCAGCACCGCTGATAAAAAAAGTATACGTACCTAAATACATTTTCCCAATGGAAAAAGTGCTTTTCAGCTTAGTGAACACAATGTTTTCGAGCATTGCTATGCTTTTGGTAATGCTTGTTACTAATCTTACATTTACTCCATATATGCTGCTTGCGCCTATTCCCATTATTTTGATAACGGTGTTTAATTTGGGCGTTGGATTAATATTAGCTACTTGTGTGGTGTTTTTCAGAGATATCGTGCATCTGTATGGTGTGCTTGTAATGGCATTAACGTACTTTACACCGCTATTTTACGATGAAACTTTATTGAGAGATAGCGCACCTTTTGTGTTTAAAATGCTGCATTTTAACCCCCTGTATTGGTATGTTACTATGTTTAGGCAGATAGTATTATATGGCGAGCCGCCTACATTACAGCAGCTTTTTTTATGTACTTTGGGCGCTGTAGGGGCGCTCTGTGTAGGGCTTGTGGTATTCCGCAAGGCACAAGACAAGTTTATATTATATGTATAGGAAAGTATGGTAATATTATGCCTTTAATGATAGAAGTAAAAGACGTGTCTATGCGATTTAATATGGCTAAAGAAAAAGTAGACAGCATAAAAGAATGGATAATACGCAAGGCAAAAGGCACGTTAAAGTTTGAAGAATTTTATGCGCTTAAAGATATTACGCTAAATGTGGAAAAGGGCGATGTTTATGGGCTTATCGGGCTTAACGGCTCGGGAAAATCCACCTTGCTCAAGATTATTGCAGGCGTATTAAAGCCTACTACAGGCTCTTGTGTATCGCGCGGTACTATTGCACCGCTAATAGAGCTTGGCGCAGGATTTGATATGGATTTAACTGCGCGTGAAAATATATATCTTAATGGTACGGTACTGGGATATACACCTGCTTATATCGACACAAAATTCGATGAAATTGTGGATTTTAGTGAGCAGCGCGAGTTTCTTGATGTGGCGCTTAAAAACTATTCGTCAGGTATGGTGGCGCGTATTGCGTTTGCCATAGCCACTATCACGAAACCCGATATATTAATTGCCGATGAGATATTATCTGTAGGAGACTTTTTGTTTCAGCAAAAGTGCGAGGCACGTATGCGTGAGCTGATGAGCGGCGGCACTACAGTAATTTTAGTAAGCCACGACGTAGACCAAATAGAGCGTATGTGCAATAAAGCTATGTGGCTGAACAAGGGCAAAGTACGTATGAACGGCGACTGCAAAGAGGTGTGCGCCGAATATAAAAAATTAGCGGCAGAGCAAGCGTAATATTAGTATGAAATCGGCTATGGGCAGTGAGCTTGCCCATAGCCGATTTTGTATTTTGTAAAATATTTAACGTTGCAAAATTGCAATTTGCTGTTAAATATGGTATTATATCATTATTATATTATATTAAGGGGTATTACTTTATGAAAAAATTTGCACGTTTCATTTATTTCGCTGTTTTTACTTGCCTTTTGCTAAGTATTACATCTTTTGCATATCTTGATCCGGCTACGCTCACTTATGTTATCCAAATAGTAGCAGGAGCATTTATTGCAGGCGGTGCGGCGATAGCTATATACTGGAAAAAGATTAAGATTTTCCTCAAAAAGAGAAAAAATAAAAATGCAGCTCCGGCAGCAGAAAACACAGTAAATTCGGCTTATAATGATGCTTTAGCCGACGATAGCGATGATACTTTGGCAAAATAATAATATGAATTGAGGCAGAGCGTTGAAAGAAAATCTTAAACGAAACTTTTTTTGGAACACGCTCGGCTCATTAAGCTATTATGCGGCGCAGTGGGCAATCTCTATGCTTGTACTGCGTCTTGTGGGGATAGAACAGTCGGGGCTTTTTACTACGGCATTTACTGTTACGAACACCTTTATTACGCTTGCAAGCTATGGTATGCGCACTTATCAGGTGGCTGATTTACAGGGCAAACACTCTTTTAGAGCGTATCTGTACAGTCGCCTGTTTTCTTGTACCGCGGCATCAATATTATGTATATTGCTTATGTTTATTATAGATTATTCTATGCAGCAGCGCATAGTTATAATATTGTGCTTAGCATATCGCATTACAGAGCCAATAAGTGATGTGCTTGAGGGCGAATGTCAAAAAGCAGGTAGGCTTGATATTGGCGGCAAATCTTATGTATTGCGCTCGTTCACTACAATTTTGCCGTTTTTTACAGGTATAATTATATTTAAAAGCATATCATTTACATTGGCAATAATGGCAATACTTTCGTGGGCAGTAGTAATTATTTACGATATACCGCGCTGTATGCACTATAAAAAAGATGCAGGAGAGCGCAAGGTTATACCGCTTTTGTATATATGCGCTCCGCTTGCTTTATATGCGGTGCTTGGCACGGCAAGCGCTTCTATACCAAAGTTTTTTCTGGAAAGAGTGCTTGGCAGCGATAAGCTTGGCATTTATGGCCCTGTTACAGCACCTGTACTTGTACTGCAAATGGGCGCTACTTATCTTTTTACACCGCTTATCAGCATTTTTTCGCAATATTATGCGCAGCGTGACGTAGCGGCATTTAAGCGCCTTACTTTGCGCATTGGCATAATAATAACGGCAATGCTACCTATAGGCTTATTGGGTGCTGCTTTAGTGGGCGAGTGGGGGCTTGCTACTTTTGTATCGGTAAAATATGTAAAATATGAATATCTTTTACAGCCTATGGTTGTGTCGGCTGTACTCACAGCGTTAGTGCTGTATGCAAGTATGCTCCTTACTATTTTAGATGCGCGCAAAGGGCTTGTCATTTCTAATTTACTCGGCATTATAACGGCAGCTTTAATATGTGTGCCATTACTGAAAATATTTGATATGCAAGGAGCTACTTATGCCGCAATTTTAGCGCTTTGTGTACAGCTGATAGGTATGATTATTTTTGGAATAAAGAGCGCAAAGCAATATTTCAGCATAAAAGAAATTAAGCCGGAGGGCTGTTAAATGTTATTTACATCACTAAAATTCGCAGCTTTTGTTATAATAGCGCTTATTATGTATTACGCTGTGCCAAAGCGTATACAAAGCGGAATTTTGCTTGCTGTAAGCCTTGTTTTTTACGCATCATTCGGCAAAAGATATCTTGTGGCAGTGCTGGCAAGCGCACTTTCGGTGTATTTTGCCGCGAATATCATAGAGCGTATACATAATACCGAAAAAGCAAAGCTTACTTTAGTGGGTAAATCCGCTGATAAAGCTGTGAAACAACAAATTAAAAAGCATTATAGAGCGCTATGCAGAATAGCGCTCGGTGTATGCTTGCTTTTTAATTTAGGCGGACTTTTATTTTTGAAATTTTATCCTATTGCACAAAGCACTTTTAACACTCTATTGCCAAAATTAAATCTGGTACTTCCCGTGGGCATAAGCTTTTATACCTTGCAAGTTTCAGGCTATTTGATAGACGTTTACAATAAAAAGGTAAATGCCGAAAAAAGCTTGTTTAAAACAATACTGTTTACTACGTTTTTCCCACAAATAATCGAAGGGCCGATAAGCCGTTTCAGCGAGCTTGCGCCGCAGCTTGCAGGGGAGCATCGTTTTAATTATGACAGCTTTATTTTGGGGCTGTATCGTATTTTATGGGGTGTGTTTAAAAAGCTTGTGCTGGCAGACAGGCTAAGTATATTTGTAAATAAATTGTTCGATAATTATACAGAATACGCAGGTGTAATATTGGCATTTGGCGCTGTGTGCTATACGGTGCAGCTATATGCCGATTTCTCGGGCGGCATAGATATTGCACTCGGAGTAGGACGGCTTTTCGGAATAGAGCTTGCTGAAAACTTTAAGCGCCCGTTTTTTTCCAAATCAGTATCGGAATTTTGGCGCAGATGGCATATCACGCTTGGTACGTGGCTGAGAGACTATTTATTTTATCCGCTTACATTATCTAAAACTATGGCAAAGCTTGGCAAATTATTATCAAAGCGTGTAAATAAGGCAATGGGGAAATGGGTACCTGCATATATCTCGCTTTTGATATTGTGGATAAGCAATGGCATATGGCACGGCGCAGGCGGACAATACATAGCGTTTGGTCTTTATCACGGTATACTTATTATGATAGGTATGGCACTGGAGCCGCTGACGGACAAAGCCCATATTGCTTTACATATTGATAAAAACAAAAAACCGTGGCAAATATTTTCTATAATGCGCACTTTTACATTAGTGTGCTTTGGTGAAATGATTTTCCGCTGCAATTCTCTTGCTATGGCAGCAGATATGACAAAAAGAATGTTTGCTAAAGTAAATCTAAGCGCGCTTACAGACGGTACTTTATTAAAGCTCGGCTTATCGGGAGCTGAGTGGACAGTGGCATTAATAGCGGTGATAGTGGTGCTTTTGGTAAGCATATACGGACGAAACAAATGTGTGCGTGAGAGTGTATATGCGCTAAGTGTATCAAAACGCTTTGCAATTTTGCTAATAGGCATTTTGTCGGTGGCAATATTTGGCATTTACGGAGCAGGATACGATCCTACACCGTTTATATACTTTAAATTCTAACAAGGAGTGCAAGATGCGTAATACTAAAAGCTATAAACGGATAATGCGTATTATAATATTTATTGTGCTTGCGGCAGCTCTTTTAATAGGGGCAACGCTAGTCCTCACTCCAAAAGACTTTTCGGCGCTTGCAATATATGGTGAGCCGCGCCAATCTCTAGATGCTGTGTTTGTGGGCAGCAGCCATATAATGTCGGCAATATCGCCTACTCAGCTTTGGCATAACGAACATTTTACATCTTATGTGATGTATTCTTGGAGCGAGCCAATATGGACAAGCTACTATCATCTCAAGCATTTATTAAAATCCCAATCACCTAAAGTAGCTGTGGTAGATGCTTTGGGATGCAGCTATGGGCAGTTTTCTTTTATGCCTGCACAGGTAGATGCAGTGTCAAATGAATTTTCACTCGGTATGCCTATGTCTATAGATAGGCTGCGCCTTGCACTTACTATGATGCGCTGTCAAGAAACCAAAATGCCTTTTGGTACTTATGTGCCGCTTATCAAATATCACGCGCGCTGGCAGTATCTTACGATAGAAGATTTCACACAAATATTTGCGCCAAAGAGTAGCTCGGGCAAAGGATATGGCCCTATCTATGTGCATAAAGAGCAAATGCAGCCGCAATATGAAGATAAAGGCTATGTAGGCACGCTTAATAAATATGTAGAAGAATATCTTTACAAGCTGATAAAATTATGTAAAGATAAAAACATAAAGCTTGTGATGATGCTATCTCCGCACGTATTTGCAGAGGGCGAAAAAGAGATGTATGCACAAGTGAATAGGATATGCGAAGAAAACGAAATACCGTTTGTTAATTATAACGAGCAAGAGCTTATTACACGCACGCAATTTAATTTTGCCGAGGATATGGCAGAGGAAGAACACGTAAATTATCACGGCGCACGTAAAATTACTCGTGATATGGGAGAATTTCTTGCATCAGAGTACGCGCTTAAAGATATTAAGCATACAAGCGAGATTGAAAGTATATGGGACAAAGACCTTGCTATCGATGCACGAGACGAGCAAAATATGGATATCAGGCTTGAGACACAGCCAAATTTGCTTGCTGAAAAGGCAAGTGAAGAAGGGTATGTAATATGCGTATCTACTAAAGGCGAGCTAAACAAAGCAGGCAAAGAAGCTGCCAGAGCGTTTTTTACACAGCTTGGGTTAAGCGATAAGATATTAGATACAAGTGCATTGCAATGTGCCGCCATAATAGAAAATGGCAAGGTAGTAGCGGAAAATTATGGAGCCAATGCAAATGCAGATGCCAAATGCTATGATAAAAGCTTTAGCATTGCTACAAGCTTTGATAAATCGAGCATCTGCATAGACGGCGAAGAGCATAGCCGTGACCGAGAGGGAATGAATGTAGTAATATACGATAAAGTAAGCGATAAGATGATACAATCTTTAAGCTTTAATGCTTTTGATAATTACAATGCTTTTACGGCATAGGGAGATAAAATAATGATAACAAATATTTTACAGTATCTTGAGCGCTCTTCACAAAATTTCCCACAAAAAGAAGCATTTGCGGACGCGGAAAAAAGCATAACATTTAGCGAGCTTGCCGATAAAGCGCAGGCGATAGGCAGCTATATATGCGCGCACACTGTACCGTGCAAGCCTGTAGCTGTGTTTATGGATAAAAGCGTAGATGCAATCACGGCTTTTATGGGCGCTGTATACGGTGGCTGTTTTTATATAATGCTAGATGTAAGCCAGCCTATTGAGCGGCTTAATAAGCAACTTGAAATATTGGATACGGATATTATCATTACCGATGCAAAGCAATTGCAAAATGCAAAGGCTATGAATTTCAGCGGAATTATCGCTGATATTTCGGATATACAAAATACAGCTATAGATGAAAAAGCGCTATTCAATATTAGCTGCAATGCTGTAAATATAAATCCGCTTTATGCTATGTTTACGTCGGGCAGTACAGGAATACCAAAATGTGTGGTGGTAAGTCATCGCAGTACTATAGATTTTATCGAGTATTTCACGGAAATTTTCGGAATAGATGAGAGCGATGTTATTGCCAATCAAGCACCGCTTGATTTTGATGTTTCGGTAAAGGATATTTATTCGGGGCTTAGCACAGGCGCTTCGGTACAGCTTATACCGCGCGCATATTTTTCGTTCCCTGTAAAGCTTATGGATTTTTTGTGCGAGAGAAAAGCCACCACGCTTATTTGGGCAGTGAGCGCATTATGCTTTGTAAGTACAATGAAGGGGCTTTCCTATAAAGTGCCAAGCGATGTAAAACGTATAATGTTCAGCGGTGAGGTTATGCCTGTAAAGCATCTCAATATTTGGCGCCAATATTTGCCCGATGCTATGTATGTTAATCTGTATGGCCCCACAGAGATTACTTGTAATTGCACTTATCATATACTGGAAAAAGAGTATGAAGAAGGCGAAATAATACCGGCAGGAATACCGTTTCCAAACGAAAAAATAATATTGCTCGATGAAAATAATTGCCTTGTTAACGGGTGCTATATTAAGGGCGAAATATGCGTATCGGGTACGGCACTGGCACTTGGATATTACGGAGATATAGAGCGTACAGCGCAATGCTTTATGCAAAATCCATTAAATGATAAATACATAGAGATTATTTATCGTACAGGAGATATAGGATATTATAATGAAGATGGATTGCTCGTGTATTCCACTCGTAAGGATAACCAAATAAAACATCTTGGGCATAGGATAGAGCTTGGCGAAATAGAGACGGCAATGGACAGAGTAAATGGTATTGTGCGCAGTGTTTGTACATTTTGGGACGATAAAAAAAGGCTGATAGCATTTTACGCAGGAGATGCCGATAGCAAAGCAATTATAAATGCACTAAAGGAAAGCCTGCCTGCATTTATGATGCCAAACGCTTTCGTGCAAAAGGAAACGCTGCCAATGACTAAAAACGGTAAAATAGACCGCAAAGCATTATTGGCAGAATATATCGCACTAAAGGAGACTAAAAATGGAAGATAATGTTTTGTGTAATATAGCAAAGCAGTACGGCACACCGTCTTATGTGTTTGATATAGATATATTGCGCGCACGTATGAGCGAAATTCGCAAAATATTCAAGGATATTAATATTTGCTATTCCATTAAAGCAAATCCGTTTTTAGTAAATGCTATGTCGCAGCTTACAGATATGCTGGAAGTATGCAGCCCGGGCGAGCTTAATATTTGTAAACGGCAAAATATTAGCGGCGATAAAATAATTTTGTCGGGTGTGTGCAAAACAGAAGAAGATATAAAAGACGCTATATCGGCAAATGTGGCGGTATATACAGCCGAAAGCCAAAGCCAATTAGAGCTTTTAAATAAAGTAGCATTGCAAAGCGGGCTTATTTTGCCCGTGCTTTTGCGCCTTACAAGCGGCACGCAGTTTGGTATGGACGAAAAAGAATTGCGCAATATTATAAAAAACAAAGATAAATATAAAGGTGTGCAAATAGACGGTATACATTATTTTGCAGGTACACAGCGTAAAAAGCTTGATACTGCAATAGCTGAAACTGAAAAGCTCGGTGATTTATGCCAAAGCTTATATGCCGATTACGGCTTTACGGTAAAAAACCTCGAGTATGGGGCTGGGCTAAATGTGCCGTATTTTGAGGGCGACGATTTTACAGATACTTTAAAGCCGCTGCGCGAGCTTATGCAGCACCTTAAAAAGCTGGCAAGCTTTGCAAAGCTTACAGTAGAAATGGGCAGATTTTTTGTATTCGATTGCGGATTTTACCTCACGGATATTGTAGACATTAAGCAAAACAACGATAGTGTGTATGCTATGTGCAACGGAGGGGTGAACCACGTAAATTATTTTGGCGGCACAATGGGTATGAAAACACCTATTATAAAGCATTTTACCGCAACAAATAAAGGCGATAAGCGCAGCTATACTCTTTGCGGCAGCTTATGCACTACAGCAGACATTTTATTGCGCAAAAAAGAATTTACAGGGCTTAATATTGGCGATACTCTGTGCTTTTGTAATATCGGAGCATATTCTGTTACAGAGGGCTTATATCTGTTCTTGAGCAGACCGCTGCCTAAAATATTGCTTTATTCACACGAACACGGTATAATTGTGGCAAGAGATTTTTACAATACAGATATTTTGAATACGGGGGACACAAATTTATGGACAGAATAATAGAGCTTTTGCAAGACATAAAAAGCGGAGTGGATTACAGCACCTGCACTACTTTAATAGACGATGCTATTTTCGATTCCTTCGATATCATAGGCACTATTAATGCGCTTAATGATGAATACGATATTGAAATACCTGCAACGGAGATTATCCCCGATAATTTTAATTCGGCGGCATCGCTTTGGAATATGGTGCAGCGTATCAGCGAAGAATAATCACTATATTACGATGTAATTAATACTCACCTAATTCTAAAACACTCGAATTAGCTTGATGAGTGTAAAGGAGGAGAGCTGTATTCAAAGAGTAAAAAAGCTTACTCCATATTTGCTTATCCTATGCGTATATTCTTTTAATGTTTTATTTTTATATTCACAAAACGTAAAAGAAATATCTATTGCAGAGGTGCTTATGCCCCTTTTTGCAATGCTAATATTTGGTTATGCTGTTATGGGCATAGCCTTATTGATGTTTAAAAACGGATTTTCCGCGGCGCTTTTTTCTGCCGCAAGCGGATTTTTGTTTATGAATTATGGCATTATAGAAAAAATAGTGCGCAGAACAATCCCTGTGCTGCGCCCCTGGCACGTCATTCCTATAGCGCTTACCGCTCTTGGCATAATGATTTTTTATCTGCACAAAAAAGCGCCGAGCGCAATTATAGGCGTGGATACTATTCTATGTATTGCACTAGGTGCTTTAATAATATTTAATTTACTCGGCGCTGTGCCGTCCGAGCTGTCAAAGCTTAAAAGCACTGACGGCGAAAACGAATTTGATAATTTGACGATAGAAAAAAAGAGCGATAGACCGAATATTTATTATCTTTTGTGTGACGAATATGCAAGTAATAAGCAGCTTGAAGCTTATATGGGATATGTAAATGAGCCGCTTGATAAAATGTTTAAGGACAATAAATTTAACGCTTCGCTCAATTCTTTTAACGACAGCATTTATACCGAAACAGTGATGACGAATATTTTTATGCTCGATTATGTAGCGGACGGCACAGAGAGCGCCGCTGTAAATTTACAAAGACGTAAAGAAGCACCGCTACACAAAATATTGCAAAATGCAGGATATAATGAGCGCGGCATAGGCGAAACATCGTGGGTGGGCATCACCAATAATGCGATGAGTGCCAATACAGGCGCCGTTACAGCGCAGGGCAGTAGCTTTACATCATTATTGTTAAATGGCACTTTGCTTGACAATAAGCTCAGCATTTTGAGCCACGAGGACGAATCGGCAAAGCTTGTATCTGATAGCTTAGATGCACTTGATAATATTGAAATTGTGCCAAATTCCGGTACATTTACATTTTTTTATATTTGCAGTCCGCACGAGCCGTTTTATTTTAACAAAGACGGTGAAATGAATGCGGCGAGTAAAATTTTATACGATGGCAGTGATGATAATTCAGCTTATCTCGGGCAGCTGCAATACATTACTCAGCGTATGGGCAAAGCTTGTGCCAATATTATTGAAAAAGATAAAGATGCGGTGATAATTTTATGCTCGGATCACGGCTACCGATACGAAAAAAATACGCCGCGCAAGGATTGTGAGCGCATATTGAACGGGCTTTATTTCAAAGGCGAGGAAGTTAGCGAATTTGAGGGAAAATCCGGTGTTAACACGATGCGCCTTGTGCTGAATAAGCTTTTGAATTTAGATATGCCTTATGTGGAGCTGCCTAATGAATAAGAAAAAACTTTTATTTTGCGCTATTGCGCTCGTTTTAATAGTGATAGTGGCAAACGGCAACAGCATTGCAAAGCTTTGTGTGCCGCAGCAGCGCGCTGTTACAAAATATAATATGCCGATTTCTATAGCGCAAAATGATATTTATGCGGCGCTTACCGATAGCCAATACGCAAGCGATATACAAGAGACAATGATGCTAAGCGGCTGGGTATTGGCTGTAGGCAAAGGAAATGCCGACATTAAAGCGCGCGTAGTAATGTATAACGAAAAAACGTCCTATTGCTCAGATTATATGCCGCTTACTTCAAACGCGCAGGCAAAGGTGCTTTTTAAAGACAGCGTGAGTGACGATAAAATCAGCTTTAATATTTTGCTGTCTACGCTAGGTGTAAAAAATGGGATATACGATATGTATGTAGAGGTGCAGTGCGCAGATGAGCCGCCTTGCCACGTAAAGCTTTGGCAAAGCTACAAGAAAAACGGTATCAATATGGAGCTTGCCACTTTTGCAAAAAATACGGCGGCAGTAGATGCAAAAATAGATGAAACTATAGAGTGTGCCATAACAGAGCAAAGCGATATCAGCGGCGGTATACCGATAATGGGCTGGGCATATTATTCGGATAAAACGCGTGCGCAGCAGATATTGGCAGAGCTTACATTCGATGACGGCAGTACGCTATATTACGAGCTTGCGCAAATAAGCTCGCTTGATGTAGCGGCTAACGCAGGCAAAGCAGAGCTTTTAAATACAGCTATAAATACACGAATACCAAAAGATAATTTGCCAAAGGGCAGTATAAAGCTGCGCTTAGTGCTGCTAAAAGATGAAGAATATACTAAATCACGCGTGGTAGCGCAATTTATTAATAATTAGAAAGCGAGTGGAAAAGCTATGGACTGTCTTAATTATCCGTTTGACGGTGAATATATTTTAAAGAAAAAGCTATCAATAAAACGTGAACTTTTGGCAGAAAATACTGCGTTTCAAGATAAGCGAATAGCTATTTTGGGAGGCTCTACCACAGATGAAATCAAGAATATACTAGAGCTTTTTTTGCTGAATTATGGCATTAAACCGCAATTTTATCAGTCTGAATATGCGCAATACTGGAACGATGCGATGTTTAGTGAGGAGCTTTGCGCATTTGCGCCTGATATTATCTTTGTGCATACGGGTATGAGGAATATCACGGAGTTTTCAGATATTACAGATAGCGTCGACGAAGTAAATAATAAATTTAACGCACAATTACAGCATTTTACAGTGATGTGGGACAGGCTGCTCACGGCTTATCATTGCCCGATTATCCAAAACAATTTTGAGCGCCCTTTATTTAGGCTTTTAGGCAATAAGGATATTACAGATGTTCACGGGCGCAGCAATTTTATTGCGCGGCTAAACAGCGAGCTTTACGCATATTGCGCAGCTCACGATAATTTTTATGTAAATGATGTGGATTACGTAGCGGCAAGCTATGGGATAGATGAATATTCAGATTCATTGTACTGGAATATGTATAAATATTCTATGTGCTTGCAGGCAATCCCTTATTTTGCCTACAATCTCGCTAATATTATTAAATCTATTTACGGTAAAAACAAAAAAGCCTTAGTGCTGGATTTAGACAATACGCTTTGGGGCGGAGTAGTGGGAGACGATGGAGTAAAAGGTATTGCCGTAGGCCCCGAAGTGCCTATGGGGCAAGTGTACAGCGAGTTTCAAAGCTATTTATTATTAAATAAAAAGCTTGGAATTTTGCTTACAATAGCATCTAAAAATGATGAAAAAAACGCGCTTGAGGGGCTTTTGCATCCCGACAATATTTTGCGCGCCGAGGATTTTGTAAAAATAAAGGCGAATTGGGATAATAAAGATATCAGCGTGCTTGATATTGCAAAAGAGCTTAATATAGGTATAGACAGCCTTGTTTTTGTAGACGATAATCCTGCGGAGCGTGAGATAGTGAAAATGCAGCTGCCAAGCGTAGCAGTGCCGAATATCGGCAAGGTAGAGCAGTATATCAAAACGATAGACCGTTCAGGATTTTTTGAAGTGACATCTTTGTCTCGTGACGATTTACAAAGAAGCGAAATGTATAAGCAAAACGCAGAGCGTGAAGCATTGCAGCAAAGCTTTGTAAGCTATGAAAGCTATCTTGAAAGCCTTAATATGACGGCGGAAATACGCGATTTTGAGCCTATATATATGCAGAGGATAGCGCAGCTCACGGTAAAAAGCAACCAATTTAATCTCACTACGCACAGATATACAGAAGCACAGCTTGAGGCTATGGCAAAAAATGACAGCTATGTGCGCTTATATGGCAAATTGCACGATAAATTCGGCGATAACGGAGTAGTAAGCATTGTGATAGGCGAGTGTGAGGGCGAAAGCGTGCATATACGCTTATGGCTAATGAGCTGCCGTGTGCTAAAGCGCCAAATGGAAAATGCAATGCTCGATAAATTAGTGCAGATATGTAAAAAACGCGGCGCCAAAACATTGATAGGTTATTATTATCCTACAGAAAAAAATGGAATGGTTAAGGATTTTTATAGCACAATGGGCTTTTTAAAAACAAGCGAAAAAAACGGCGCAACCGTATGGGAATACGAGATAGATAAATACGAAAACACTTGCAAGGTGATAGAAATTTTAGAATAAATAATGAGGTGCATAATGAGCAGAACAGAGATTTTCGCACAGCTAAATGAAGTGTTCAGAGATATATTTGACAATGAAAATATTACGGTGGCAGACACTACCGAGGCAAAGGATATTAAGGGCTGGGATAGCCTTACGCATATCAATTTAATAGTAGCGGTAGAGGATTGCTTTGATATTAAATTCGGTATGGGAGACGTGGTAACGATGAAAAACGTGGGAGAAATGGCGGATATTATTGAGCGAGAAGCCTTGTAGGAGCAAATATGAATTACACAAGCCTTAATTTTATAATATTTTCAGCTGCGTTTGTTGCGGTTTATTTTCTTGTGCCTAAAAAAGTGCAATGGATAGTGCTTTTGCTTGGCAATTTGTATTTTTATACTTTTGCAGGTGTAAAAGCGGCTGCATTTATTCTGTTTTCATCATTTACAATATTCGCGGCAGCACAGCTTGTACAGAGAATAAAAGATAAAAGCGAGCTATATATATCACAAAACAGAGATAAAGAGAGCGCTCTTTTAAAGGCTGTTAAATCAAAGAGCGAAAAGCAACAAAAGCGAGTGATTTTCTTTGCACTTGCGGCGAATTTAGGCATATTAATTGCACTTAAATATATGGGATTTTTCGCAGAGATTATCGATAATTTATCAAACGCAAGCATTTCATTGCCGTTTTTGAGCGTGGCATTGCCAATGGGAATTTCGTTTTATACATTTGCACTTGTGGGATATCTTATAGACGTATACCGCAGAGTGTGCAAAGCAGAGAACAATTTTTTGAAATTTCTTTTATTCTCCGCTTATTTTCCTTGCGTTGTGCAAGGCCCTATTTCAAGATATGCGCCATTATCGGTGCAATTACAAGCAAAGCATAATTTCGATTATACACAAGCTGCATACGGATTACAGCGCGTTTTATGGGGATTTTTCAAAAAGCTTGTCATAGCTGATAGGGTAAGCATTTTTGTGGCGGCTATATATGATAATTATTCAGAATACAGCGGTACATATCTGCTACTGGCTACATTTGCATTTGCATTGCAGCTGTATGCGGATTTTTCGGGCTGTATGGATATAGCGCTCGGCACATCACAAATACTCGGTATCAAATTAAGCGAAAACTTTAACACTCCGTTTTTTTCTCATTCCATAGCGGAATATTGGCGCAGATGGCATATTACATTGGGCGCTTGGTTTAAGGATTATGTATTTTATCCGCTGTTAAAATCAAAATTATTTGCGCAAACGGGAAAATTACTTGCAAAACCTTTTGGGCGCAAAGCATCGAACAAAATCACCACATATGTAGGTATGCTTATCTTATGGTTTTTGCTTGGGCTGTGGCACGGTGCAAGCTGGAATTTTGTGATAGGTACAGGCATTTTGCACTGGGGATATATGGTGCTTGCAGATATAAGCGCACCGCTGTGCAAGCGTGCGCAAAAGCTGATGAAAATAAATACACAAAGCACTACTTACTCTATTTTCACTTGTGTACGTACTTTTTTATTAGTATGCGTGGGATTTGTATTTTTTAGAGCTGAAAACATTCAAACGGCACTTGATATATTTAAACAAATATTTACAGGCGTACAGCCGTGGGTACTGTTTGACGGCAGCTTATTGCAAATGGGGCTTGACGGCAAGGATTTTATTGTGCTTATAATTGCCACTGTAATATTGATTGTGGTAGATACTTTATCGCAAAAAATAGATGTGCGACAAGCTATTGCCAATAAAGAGCTGCCTATCAGGTGGGCAGTGTACATTGCAGGGTTTGCGGCGGTATTGCTGTTTGGTATTTATGGCCCAGCATATGATGCTACACCGTTTATTTACGTTAGATTTTAGCGAGGGTTTATGATATGACTAAAAGGCAAGCGATTAAAGCTGTAAGTTTTTTTGCTATTATCATTATGATAATGGCTGTTTCAAGCTATTTTTTACGAGACAGAACCACCACTTTATCAAGCTATTATTCCGAGCCTGATAATTCTATAAATACTATTATCGTTGGCAGCAGCCACGTAAACAGCACGTATATTCCGGCTGTATTATGGCAGGAATATGGTATTGCCGCGCACAATGTATTTTCGTGGTCGCAGCCTATGTGGATATCTTATCATTACATTAAAGAAGCACTAAAAACGCAGGATATCAAGGTAATTGTGCTGGAAATGTATGGTATGATGTATGGCAATTCTTATATAATGCCTAAAGAAATAGACGATACCAATTATAAAAACAGCTTTTCAATAGATGAGGGCATTAATTTTTATGAGATGATAAATACGGTGAAAACCTGCGGGATTGATTTGCGTGAGCCAAAAGATTTTCTCAATATCAATAGATATCATTCAAGATGGAAAGAAATAGATAAGGATTTTTTCACATATAATGCGCACAAGGACCATAGCAATTCGGGCGGATACGGATATGTTTTGGCACAAAGCGCTTATGATGAGCCGAATTATGCTGAAATGGCAAATATTACACAGCGGCGCACACCATATGAAACGAGTGTAAAATATCTTGATAAAATAGTGAAGCTTGCGCGAGATAAGGGCATAAAGCTTGTGTTTACTATGTCTCCATATGTGTATAAGGCAGATGAGGTAGAGATATTTAATTGGATTTCTAATTACGCGAGCAAAGAAAACATTCCGTTTTTAAACTATGCTCAAAGCGCAGGCGAGGAATGTAAATTTGAATACGCTTCGGATTTGTCCGATGCAGGACATACTAATTTTTATGGCGCTTGTAAAATAACGGGGAATTTGGGCAAGTTTTTAAAGGAAAATTATCAAATACCGCCTGTTGATAATTCGGCGGCGCAGCATTTGGATAAAGACAGCGCATATATGTATCGCTCATTTAAAGTGAACGAATATTTCACAATAAATAATATTAATGATTATTTAGATAAGATATCAACAGACAAAAATTTGCGCTTGTATGCCGTGAGCAACAGAATAAATTCATCTGCCGACAATCAGCGCTTTGTTTTGCAAAACAGCCCTTTTGAAAAAGCGGATTTGTCTAAAAATATTTTGGCGGCACAGCTTTTTGCAGATGATAAAATTATTAATGCGGATTTGGCAGAGCAATTGCTCTATGAAGTAAAAGAAAGCGATATTAATATGCAATTGTATGGCGATAAGCTTGTATGCTTATCACTTGCAGGTAAGCTTAATATTAAATTAGATTTTGCCGAAAACGATTTCTATATTGTTGCTTATGATGATATATTAAAAAAGCCTCTCGAGATAATAACAATAAACAACGATTTAACGATAAATCACAGAGAAATAATTTCCAAAGATTACCAAAATTAAGATAAACTTAGTTAAAATAAACACAATCATTTATAAGGCAAGTATAAAAATGGCTACTATAAACAAAAGTATTACTTTTTATTTTGCAAATAGCATTGAAATTAGTAAAGTGATACGCTATAATAGGAGAATATGAAGAAATCCAATTTATTCAGTGCGTGGAAAAACATTGTTTATCTCACGCAGGTAGGCTTTTCTGTAGCGTTTCCGCTCATCATTTGTCTTATAGGTGCAGGATATTTAAGAGATAGATTTGCACTTGGCGATTGGGTGATGCTGCTTGGCATAGTGCTGGGGCTTGGCAGTGCGGCAGAGAGCTTTTATACTTTTTTAAAATATGTGGAGCGGCAAGGGAAAAAGCCGCCGCGTAAATAGAACGGAGTGACACATTAGGTGAATAAAATCAAACCTGCTGTTTTAAAAGAAACAAAGCATATAGCCATAGGCGTAGGCATTGGTGTAGCGATAATGATAGCTGTATTAGCTATAATAGGTAAGCTTGACATTAAAGCTGCATATTCGGCAGCGCTCGGGGGCATATATGCGATAGGCAATTTTTTCTGGCTTGCAATGTCGGTACAAAAAGCGGCAGATACGAATGGCGATGTAGCAAAGGGCAAAAGTATTATTAAGCTTTCGTACAATGTGCGGCTGCTTATACTGCTTGGGTTTGCGCTATTGATGATGAAAGTGCCTGTGTTTACTTGGTATGCAGCGCTGATACCTGTATTTTTTCCTCGCATTACTATTATGGCAATGGGCTTTATTAAACCAAAGAATAAGGGGGACGAAGCGCAATGAATGTAGACGTAACAGGTGCTAAAATCTTATTTACTTTGCCGTTTTTTGGTGGCATTAAGTTTACGGAAACAGTGGTAAACTCTTGGATTATTATAGCGGCAATCACATTATTATGCGTGTGGCTTACACGGGGGCTGCAAGTGCGGCCCACTACTAAACGTCAGGTAGTGGTGGAATATTTATATAATATGCTTTCCAATTTCGTAAAGGCTAATATGGGCGAAAAGTTTATGTATTTTGTCCCATTTATTGCGGCGCTTTTCTCACTTTCTGCATTTTCCAGCCTTTCCAGCCTTATTTGTATGCAGCCGCCTACCGCGGATTTATCCACTACACTCGGGTGGAGCTTACTGGTATTTGCGCTGATAACGTTTTACAAAATCAAAACCAACGGATTTTTGGGATATCTTAAAGGCTATACACAGCCTATTGTGGTACTTACGCCTTTCAATCTTATATCCGAGGTGGCAACACCTGTTTCAATGGCATTCCGTCATTTTGGCAATATAGCATCGGGCGGTGTTATTACGGCACTCATTTATGGCGCACTTGCTGCGCTTTCCACAGGGCTTCTTGGATGGCTTCCGGGATTTCTCGGCACTATTCCTTTGTTCCAGCTCGGAATACCGGCGGCATTGTCGATATACTTTGATGTTTTCTCAAGCTTTGCACAGGCGTTTATATTCTGTATGCTCACTATGCTTTACATAGCATCGGCAGCAGAAACAGACGAGGCATAAGCTTGACGATTCATATACGCAAAATATCTTATTACAAGAAAATAAAATAATGGAGGACAAAGATTATGGATCCAAATATGGCAAAAGCAATAGTAGCGGCAGGTTCCGCTATCGGCGCAGGTCTTGCGCTAATCGCAGGTATAGGCCCCGGTATTGGTGAGGGCTACGCAGTAGGTAAAGCGTGCGAAGCTATCGGACGTCAGCCAGAGTGCAAGGGCGATGTAACAAGCACAATGATTTTGGGCTGCGCCATTGCCGAAACCACAGGTATTTACGGCTTTGTTACAGGCTTAATACTTCTGTTTGTTAATCCTTTCATTAAATTGTTCTAATGTAAATATTAGTGCAGCATTATAACTGATGAAAGGAGGGTCTCAAATTGGAAACAATGGAGTTTATTTCTCTTGATGTGTGGACAATGATAATGCAAATAGGCAACTTAGTGGTTTTAATGCTTTTGCTTAAAAAGTTTTTGCTAAAGCCTATCCAAAACATTATAGCCAAGCGTCAAGCTGAAATTACCAAAACGTACGATGAAGCGGCAGATGCTAAAGCAAAAGCCGATGAAATGCGTGCGGAATATGAAACAAGATTATCAAGTGCCAAAGAAGAAGCGAGCGGCATAGTAAGAGATGCTACACAAAGAGCATCTGCAAAAGCAGAGCAATTAGTACTGGAAGCTCGTACAGAAGCTGGCGCTGCACGCGAAAAGGCAGAGGCTGAAATAGCACGCGAGCGCAAAAATGCAGCGAGCGAGCTAAAAAACGATATTTCTGCGCTTGCGCTTGATTTAGCCGGTAAAGTAATAGAAAAAGAGCTGGACCCTGCCAAGCATAAGGCGCTAATTGATGAGTTTATAGACCACGTAGGTGACGCGTCATGACAGCGGATAAAGAGTTTGGCACCGCGCTTTATGAGCTGGCAAGCGAAGAACGAGCAGAAGCGGAAATACTGGAAAGCTTAAGCGAGGTACTTGCAATAATGCAAAATAACCCTGCTTATGAAAAGCTTTTATCTAATCCCGCATTAGAAAAGCAAGAGCGCATATCTCTTATAGAAAGTGCGTTTGGCGAAAGTATTCATCGCTATGTGGTGAATTTTATCAAAATCTTATGTGAGCGCAAAGCACTGTCGCTCTTAGAAGGCTGTACAAGAGAATACCGTGAGCTGCTTTATGAAGCACGGGGTATTTTGCCTGTTACAGCGCAAAGCGCGGTAGAGCTGACAAGCGAGCAAACGCAGCGCCTGCAAACAAAGCTTGAGGCAATTACCGGCAAAAAAATATTACTTACAAGCAAGGTGGATAAGCTGCTTATTGCTGGTATACGTATTTCTTATGAGGGACGTATGCTTGACGGTACAGTAAAGCAGCGTTTTGAGGCTTTGCAAAAAACGCTGATAACAGCGTAATTAAATTTCCGGAGAAAGTTGGTGAGACTATGCAGCTCAAACCCGAGGATATTTCTAAAATAATTAAAGACCAAATAAAAAACTACGATAATAAAGTGGAATGTTCAGAAACCGGCACGGTAATTCTTGTGGGCGACGGCATTGCCCGTGCGCACGGACTAGAGAAGTGTATGGCGAACGAGCTTATCGAGTTTTCCAATGGTGAGTTTGGTATGGCGCTTAATCTCGAGGAGAACAGCGTCGCTATTGTTATACTTGGTACAGACGAGGGCATTAAAGAGGGCGACAGCGTTAAGCGTACAGGCCGTGTAGTAAGTGTGCCTGTGGGCGAAGCAATGATTGGCCGTGTAGTAAACGCACTTGGCGCACCTATAGACGGAAAAGGCTCTATCGATACTACAGAGCATCGCCCTATAGAAAATAATGCACCCGGTATTATCGAGCGTACACCTGTAAACGTGCCATTGCAAACAGGTATTAAAGCTATAGATAGTATGATACCTATCGGCAGAGGTCAGCGTGAGCTTATTATAGGCGACCGTCAAACAGGTAAAACCGTTATCGCTACCGATACTATTATCAACCAAAAAGGCAAAGACGTTATTTGTATTTACGTAGCTATTGGGCAAAAACGTTCTACAGTGGCACAATTGGTAGAAGGACTTACAGCGGCAGGTGCTATGGATTACACTATAGTGGTGTC